>CAWUOE010000506.1:0-2963 GCA_963923355.1 uncultured Gemmataceae bacterium
GATAGCGTAGCGTCTCGTGGGCTCGGAGATGTGTATAAGAGACAGGTTAAGCACCCCCTGAATCCTGAAAGGATCTCTCCCGTGATGAAAAACACCAAATGGATCGCGCTAGCGGGCGCGGTATTGGTTTCCGGGCTGCTCGCCTACCCGATGCGGGCAGGGGAGATGGCAAAGGCTGAGCAGGAGGCTGCCAACAAAGCCAAGACCTCTCGGGTCCTGAAGGTGGCCATCACGCGGAATTTTTTCACGAATTTCCCCGAAAGAATCATCAAATTGGTCATGCAGCCTTTCCCCGAGATCGTCAAGAAACAAACAGATCTCCCCGGCAGCATCGACCTTTGCGCCAAATCCAACCAACTGGCTGAGCAGCTGGCTAATGGTGACTGCCACCTGGCTGTCTTCAACAGCCATGAATTCTTGTGGGCAAGGGCCAAAAACCCCAAGCTCAAGCCTTTGATGTTGGCGGAAAATAAAACCACCCCCCTGAAGGCTTACCTGGTGGTCAACAAGGACGACGGGATCAAAAACATCGCTCAACTCGAGAAAAAAGAGGTCTGCGTGCCTGGCAACAGCCGGCCATTCGCGGAGGCCTTCTTGGAATACCAGTGCTGCAAACCGGGCCAGGCTCCCAAAGACTTCTACAGCAGCCTCCGCAAGACGGACGATGCCGAGGAAGCTCTGGACTCCTTGGCTGACGGCAAAACCCAAGCGGTTTTGGTCGAAAAAGCTGCTTGGGAGCGTTATCTAAAAAGAAAACCCACCATGGCCCAAAATCTGGATGTGGTTAAGGAATCCGAGGATTTCCTTCCGGCGGTGATCGCTTACATTCCTGAGCACATGCCACCTGGATGGAGCGATATCTTCCGCAAGGGGATGATGGCAGCTAATGAAAACCCTGCCACAACCAAGCTGATGACCTTGGTGAAAATCAGCAGCTTTTTGGAAGTTCCGGAAAACTTCGAGGATCGGGCAGCAGAAATGTTGAAGCGATACCCACCTTCTGGCAAATAATATATACTAAAATATAGCAAAATGCCGGGCTAACAGCCCGGCATTTTGTTTTTCCAGGGCCGGTGAAGGGTGGGAGAAAGGTGGAATCCGTCGTTAGATTCTGCCCATCTAGGCCAATCTCTGCCCCCAAGGCCGTTAAGCTGAAGCCATCAGACTTTTTGGCAAACTGGGAAAACTGCCAATTCGGTTGCTACAATCTCCGACTCTGGATAAGTGAGGGGGGAGACCTGCCTTGGAGACGATTGTTCCGGCTTCGCTACATTCCGAGACACGCGAACGGTATCTCATTTACGCCATGTCCGTCATCACTTCCCGGGCCTTGCCGGACGTGCGTGACGGTTTGAAGCCGGTCCAAAGGCGCCTCCTGTACACCATGTACAACGATTTGCGCCTCACCTTTGACGGGCGGCCTCGCAAATGCGCCAAAATCGTCGGTGATGTCACCGGGAACTATCACCCGCACGGCACCTCTGCCGCGTACGAGGCGTTGGTCCGCCTGGCGCAGGATTGGGTACTTAGGGAACCTCTTGTCCAAGGGCAGGGTAACTTTGGCTCGGTCGATGGTGACCCCCCTGCTGCTGAGCGGTACACCGAGGCAAAGCTGTCTGCCATTGCCGAAAGGCTGATGGACGAGTTGCGTCAGCGCACTGTCGACATGCGACCCAATTACGACAACACGCGGGAAGAACCCACCGTGTTGCCGGCCCAGTTTCCCAATCTGCTCGTCAACGGTTCTTCCGGAATTGCGGTGGGATTGGCCACGAATATCCCCCCCCACAACTTGGGCGACACTGTCCGCGCCGCGATGATGCTGATCGACAATCCGGAAGCCACCACGGCGATGCTCCTCGAACGGCTGAAGGGGCCTGATTTTCCGCTGGGTGGCCGAATCCTCGCAGACAGGGCCGAGATCCGGAAAATTTACGAGGAAGGGTCCGGCTCCATTCGGGTTCAGGGCGAGTGGAAGTTTGAGGATGGCGGTAAAAAGCCCCAGATTGTGATCACCTCCATTCCTTACGGCGTGGACAAGGGCAAACTGGAAAGCGACATCGGCGCGATCATCGAGGACCGCAAGCTGCCCAGCCTCCTCAATGTCGTCAATGAATCCAACGAGAAGGATGGTTTGCGGATCGCCTTGGAGATCAAACCGGGGACCGACCCGGATCTTGTGATGGCCTACCTGTTCAAGCACACCTCGCTGCAGGATACCTTCAGCTTCAACATGACATGCCTGATTCCGGTTCCGGGGGAGGCCCTCAAAACCCGCCCGGAAAGGCTTGGTCTCAAGGCTATTTTGAGGCATTTCCTCGATTTCAGGCTGGTCACTGTCCGCCGCAGGTTTGAATACGAACTTGAGATCCTGCGCAGGCGAATCCACATCTTGGAAGGCTTCGCGATCATCTTTGACGCCCTCGACCAGGCCATCCGGTTGATTCGCAACAGCCAAGGAAAATCCGACGCTGCCGAGAAACTGATCAAAGCCTTCAAGTTGGACCAGATCCAGGCGGATGCCATCCTGGAGGCGGCCATATACCGCATCGCCCAGATGGAAATCCTGAAAATCCGCGAGGAACTGGCGGAAAAGCAAAAGGAAGCTGCTCGCATCGAGCGGATCCTATCGTCGGAAAAAAGGCTGTGGGGCGTTGTGCGCGACGAGTTGGAGGCACTTGCCGAGGCCCATCCCGATCGTCGCCGGACCCGTATCGCCAGCGCGGAGGACGCTCCCGAGTTTGATCCCGAAGCATACATCACCCGCGAGAACGCTCAAGTGGTGCTCACCCGCGATGGTTGGGTCAAGCGCGTGGGAAGAATGTCCTCCATCGAAGCCACACGCGTGCGGGAGGGGGATGAGGTAATTGCGTTGGCCCCCGGCAGCACGCTCGATCCGGTGGTCTTCATCAGTGAGGATGGCACAGCCTACACCCAGCGGATCCATGACATTCCCGCCAGCA
>CAWUOE010000507.1:0-2961 GCA_963923355.1 uncultured Gemmataceae bacterium
ACCCCGCACCATCGAGCGCAAGGTGCGCGTGATGACGACGCGCTCGCTGCAGAAGGGAGAGATTCATCCGGAGACCGGCGAGGAATGCTGCGGCCCGACGATGGTCGCCGTCCCGGTGGACACGGTGATGCGCTGCCAGGTGCTGGAACCGGTGACGGAAGAGGTGACATTCCAGGTGCCCGTGGTCACCCCCGTGGAAAGCCCGGTGGTGGTTCGACGCCATACTTTGTTCGGGGTGGAACAACCCATGGTGGCCAAGCGCTACCGGGCCGCGGTGTTTCCAGACCTGCTGGGCCTGCCCGAATGCATCCCCGATGGTGGCCCGCCGCCGGATCCCCTGGGACGACCCGAGTCGCCCGTGCCCGAAAGGCGGTCCAGCCCGGGCGAGACACCGGCTCCGCCCCTGGCACCGGTGCTGCCGCTGCCGCAACCTGGGGCTCCAGAAACCCCGAAGCCTTGACGTCGATTCAGGCGGCAGCCGGGAAAATCCGCACGATTCCCAGTGCGTAGAGCACGGTGAAGGCGGTCAGGCCGGCGGTGACCACATAGCCCAGCAGGGTCATCCAGGTGAGGCGTCGTTCAACGCGCACCGCCTGGTTGGTCCACGCGATGAAATTCTGCCCCTCGAAGAGCTGGGCGAACAGGTCGGTCAGGAAGCCCTGGCCCCTGCGCACCGTTCCCGTCGCCGCCAGGTAACAGCCTGACAGCCGAATCCGGTTGTCGGGATTGCCCTCGATCAGCCGGACGCACAGGCTTCCCATCGTGTCACGCCGGGTACGGATGGCCCGTATCAGCCGGATGAGCTGGCGGTTGGTGCGCGCATCCACCTGGGACAGCAGCATCCGACCGCCGCCGCCGTCGGCAACCCGCAACTGGAAGGTGCGCATGATCAGCCGGGGGATCAGTTCGGCGCATTGCCAGTGGATCGTCTTGCGGATGATGTCGGCCCGACGCACATCATCCTTCACCAATGCAAGCGGGATCGGTTTGCCCAGGCGTTGGTCGCGTTTCTCCTTGGGAATCAGGCTCAGGAACTCGCGGAAACCGGGGATTCCCTCGCCGCCGGCAAACAGCGTGATGACCGGCACCTCCATGCCCAAAGCCTGGGTGGCCATGGCCAGATCCTTCTGGGCGAGGATGCCGCCCTGGGAAGCCATGAACTCATCCGCGGTGCACTGTTCGGGCAGAAGGGCGACGATGCCGTTGACCGGGCACCACGGGTGGCGCATGCCACGGGTCAGGCGGCAGACATGCTCCAGGCGCGACTGGCAGCGGGCCACCGCCTCCGGGTCGCGGGACAGGGGCCGTATCTCCTCCACGGAGGGGGCGGCGGACTCCGGCTGCGGCAGGGCTGCCATGCCCCTGGTCATATCCGGGGATGCTGGATTGCCGGAGGGGCCGGAAGCGGTGCTGCTGCCCAGGGTGGACGGGCCCTGTGAGGCGAGTGTGCCCAGGTAAGACGGGGCGAGGTTGGAGACCCGGTCGCCAAACAGGCCCAGGAGGCAGGTGTCGGAACAGACGATGAAGGCGGCCTGCTTGCCCGCAAAGACCTGCACGGGGGACAGTTGGGCCTCGGGCACGCCGTTGATGTCCAGCGGCAGGCGGGCGCTCTCGAACAGCACGGAGGAGCCCGAAGGCGGCCTGCCCAGGATGAGGAACAGCGGCACCTTGGAAGGGTCGATGCCGGAGCGGTACAGGGCGGCGGTGACCTGGGTCCAGCAGTAGTCGATGTCGGGCCAGGGGGAGGAGATCGGGTTGGGGTCGTACAGCCGCCAGACCAGCCAGATCAGCCACATGTTGATGTAGACCAGCAGGCCGATGATGGGCAGCCAGGCCTGCCGCAGGTAGGGCAGTGGCGCCGAGACGAAGCGGCCGATGTCGAAGAACCACTGGATGAAACCCAGCAGCATCAGCGCACCCAGGACAGCCACCCCGTGCAGCACCCAGCGCATGGTGCGGTTGGGGCTGGCCAGGCCCTTGGCGGCGGTGAACATGGGCGCCAGCAGGCTGCCCAGCCCCTTGAAAAAACCGCCAATCCACCGGAATAGGAACATGTCTGGTCACCCGCCTGTTCGGTTCAGCCCGAGAAACCGCGCACCATCAGGAAGAAAAGGGTGGGGATCACCACCGTGAGGATCGCCCCGCACAGGATCAGCATGCGCCGACGGCGCAGCAGTCCGTAATGCGGCTGCGCCTGCGTGGACGGGTCGGGCTCCAGCTCCTCGGGAAACTCCAGCGGCTGGATGTGGCTGAGTTTCTCGCGCTGCAGGTTGCACCATTCGGCCAGGCGCGACGGATCCTCCGCCAGCATCCCCTGGAAGCCGAGCATCACGCACCAGAAGAATGTTTCCATCTTGGCCGTGTCGCCCTTGGCGTCGGCAATGGCTGCCTGCTGCCAGAACTTCCAGGCCCGGTCGTTGGTGGAGTAGAACTCCACCTCCAGCTTCCGCTCGTTCCAGCGGTCGGCCCAGGGGGAGTCGAGGCAGAAAATCTCGTCGAGCCAGCAGGCCAGCGGATAGCGGATGCCGAGGAAATCCCCCGTCCAGGCCCCGGTGGACTGGGTGTCCGGTTTCCACAGGGCTTCGGGCATGGAACTCGGCGGCAGGTTCACCCGCATGGAGGAATCGAGGTCGGCCGCCAACAGCAGCATCTCGCGGAATCGGCCCCGCTCGATCTCGAAGGAAAGAGGCTCATTCTTCTCGAGCGATTCCCGGACCCGGATCCCCTCGGTGAGGACGGTCAGGACGAAATCCTTCTGTTTTTCAACCGGTTCTGACATTTCCACCCGCGCGATGGGGCCCCCCGCTGTTGAGGGGGGCATTTCCAGAACCTTTCGTATACCATGAAACCTGTCTAGGTACAGGCCTTTTCGGGGATCGGGGCATGGCATTCCGTCAGGTGCATTGGCAGGAGGGACTGTTCCTCAGGCCCCACCATTTCCAGGCATCCGAACGCTATTCG
>CAWUOE010000508.1:0-2955 GCA_963923355.1 uncultured Gemmataceae bacterium
TCTTGAAGGTGTCGTAGTGATCCAGGGTGAAGTGAGCGCTGCCATCCGAGCCGGTGATGAGGCGTTCGGCGCCGCGGTTGACACCAGGGCGCAGGGGATTCACATCCCATTCGCGGTAGCGGATCCGTTTACCTGACCTGTCAATCTGGGGCAGGCGGCGCTCAAAGTTGCCGAAGTTTCGGCCACCCTCGTAGCCTGGCATGGGCTGGCCGTTTTTATCGACATAGTCGAGTACTTTGAGGAATTTTTCGGGCGCATTTCGGTTAGGGGCTGCCGGATTGGATGTCGGCGTGGCCGGTCGGGGGTTGGCCACGGGAGTATTGCCTGGCCGACTGGCAGGGGCTGGAGGTTTTGCATTGGAGCCTGACTGGGCTGCCGGAAGAATGGAGTCCGCGAGGAACGCCTTGATAGCGTCGAAGGAGCGCTGGTCGGCATCAGCATCGTATGCGCGGCCCGATTTCAGGTCGCTTCCCGCTTGGGGGTTGGTGAAGTCTCCAGCCACACCGCCCATGCGCAGAATCTGCCAGTCGACGCCACCCTCGCGCATCTCATCTTCAAATGAAGCAATCTGGGCCAGTGGCACCAACGGATCATCCGAACCAGTGATCACCAGTACCGAAGCACCAATATTCTTGCCATCGCTACCCATGGGCGTGAGGTCGCCATGCACGCAGGCAATCGCCTGCAGGTCGGCCTTGGATCGGGCCAGTTCCAGCATCGCTGTGGCGCCCGTGCCGTAACCAACTGCCACCACGCGGTCCATGTCAGCCTGGTTCAGTTTCTCCACGGCGGACAGGGCGGCCTTGCCTCGCGCCCGGACCACCTTGCGGTCCCGCCGGGTCAGATCCAGGCGCTCGGCAGCTTCACGCGTGTTGGACGGGCTGACACCCTTGCCATAGAGGTCGGCGGAAAAAACCAGATACCCCAAGGTGGCGTATTTGCTTGCAGTGATCTTGGCGAGCGGGCTGGCCGGCCCCTGCTCATGAGCGAGGATCAGGACCGGGCGTTTGCCTTGCAGGGTGGGGTCCTGCACCACCTGGGCCTCCAGGGCAGTGTCACCCTCCTGATATGCCACTGCCTTGTAGGTGGGTGGCGCTGATTGGACGGCTGAAGACCACTGGCTGGCAAGAAAACAAACCAGCAGCGTCAGCCCATGTGAAAACGATTTCTTTTTCATGAAGAGACTCTCTCTCCCTGAATATTCCAGAGGGTCATCAAGATGATTTGAGGCGAAGGAAGACGAGCGTCTGCCTGGAGCCTTCCTTGCTTTCCTCGCGATTGGAATTGATTTGGACTACCTTGCCTGGACTCAGGCTGGCGGAAGTCTCCGCGCTGAATTGGAGGACGCTATCAGGTTTGAAATCCTCAGCGGGTTTTTCTTTGTCTTTTTCTTTCTCTTTGGGGGCCTCTGGCTGGGGTTTTGCTGCGACAATACGGACATCCTGGAAGTTCAAATCCACGCGGTATTCGCCGGCCTTCACCGGGCGGAGGGTAAGCGTGGCGGTCGATCCCACACTGCGGTAGCTGAAATTGCGCGAGGCGACGCCCCGGGCGGAGATCATCGCCCCGGTGGCGATGGGCTTTTCCTCGCCAACCTGGATACGGGCCTGTTGATTTTCCCCAGCCTTCAATTCAAGGGTGCGGAATAAAGTGATTTTCCCCTCCGTTTGTAATTTTTTAACCAGATTCCGCCAAGCCTCATCGGATAGCGGTTCGGCTGCGGTGGCCTCGCGGATCTGCTTGGCCACATCCTCGGAGTTGCCGGTGGATTCCGCCACAGTCAATTCCACGCCCAAGGTAATGGCGGGTTTATCCAGCTTTTCGATCAGGTCCTTGGCCTCCTGAACCGATTTCTCGGTTCCAGAAAGTAGGATTGCCGACATGGGAGTCCCGGCAGCCACCTCGACAGTCATGGTTTCGCCGTAAGTTTTTTGCAGCGACTTGGCAAGGACATCTGCTTTGGCCTGCTTCACCTCCACCAACAGGGTCTTGTCCCTGGGATGTTTGAGCGGTGGCTGGTCGCGGGTAGGAGGGCCGGCATCAGCAGCGGGTTCCGTACGGCTGAATCTGCTTGGTCTCGTGGGGAACCCGCCTTCCGGAGGCTGCGCCGGAAAGCTGTTTGGGGTGACCTGTGGTGGCAAACCCGGTTGGTTTGGAGGGAACCGATTCTGCCGGGGCATCGGCTGGGTTTCCTGTTGGCCGGGGGCGGTTCCAGGGGCCGGAAGGCTGAATTGGCCGGGCAGGTTCAATCCGGTGGAAACCACAAGTAGCGCGTATGAACAAACCATGGACCAGCCTCCTAATTACCGTCCCCCCAAGGGGCATGAAAGACCTGGGAAAAATCAACTTGCCAGAATGCTATTCAACTATTCCCTGCTCTCCCAACTGCCTGGGCAAGGTGTTGCGCCATGCGGCGACCAAGTCCCCCAGCGGGGTCCAGATAATCCAGTCTCCCTTTGGACCGGCAATCCGTAACCGTTGCTCCTTCACCACCCTGCCGATGGCACGGCAAGCGACAGAGGCCATCGCATTTTCAAATGCCGGGGCGTTTTCCGGGGATATTTCCACCACAAACCGGCTGGGAGACTCGGAGAAGAGGACTGCACGGGTTGGCAAATCGGGGGAAGCGCCAAACAGCCCATCCAGATCGCAACCGAGGTTGCCGGCCAGAGCCATTTCTGCCACGCAGGCAGCGGTGCCACCTTCACTGACATCGTGGGCGGAGCGGACCAGGCCTTTGCTGATGGCCTGATGCAGGGTGCGGAAGGTGGCAAGCGCCTTGGCCGTATCCACCTGCGGGGCTTTGCCCCCCTCTATCCGGTGCAGCGCGTGATATTGGGATCCGGCCAAGGTGCCCCGGGTCTCCCCCACCAAATACAGCAGATTGCCAGCGGCTTTCAGGTCCATGGATAAGGAATTGCGCACATCATGCACAATGCCGATGGCACTGATCAG
>CAWUOE010000509.1:0-2949 GCA_963923355.1 uncultured Gemmataceae bacterium
GATCCACCGAAATCCATGAAGGTTCCGGATATGGACCCGCCTCCAATCGAAGTATTAGAAGACTTCCAGAATCCTCGGTATCCGTTGTCTGCCGAGTTGCCGGCCGCGCCGCAATAGAACTTGTCCTGGTTGAACACCACCTCGTTGATGGCCAATGCGACCCTGCCTTCGTTGTAAATGGGGCTGGAGAAGTAGGTCACATCGTCAACTATCGTGTTGCAGCCCGCGGCCGAAAGGGCCAGAATCCCGTCCGCAAAACCCTGGGGGCCGCCGACAAAGGCTGAAGCAAAGGCAAGGGACGACCCAGGGGCTACGTCGTACGCCACCTCCATCATGGCGCATCCCTCATCGGACCCCTGGCCTGATGGCATGTCCGTGATGATCTGGACATTTTGGGGCAAATTTCCTGTGGCTTGAGCGTTGGTAAGGGCTCCGGTGGAATTGGCCGAGTCGGAAAGGACCCCGATTTTCATGCCGAGACCTGTGTAGCCAGTGGTGGCCCAAAATGAGGGAACCTGCATGACAGGAACACCCTCGTTCTGGACTGTGCCAGCAAAGGTTGTTTTGTACTGCTGGCTTGCAGATGCAAATGCCGGAAGACTTGGAAGGGCCAAGATTTTGTAAGCTGGAAGATAACCCTCTACCAATCCGTCCTGCCGGTTGATTGCAAAATCCTTGAGACCCAGCTTTTTCATTTCTTCAAAGTAGGCATCGAAATTGGAGCTTAGGCCGGTGCGTGTGGAGATGTGGACGGGCGCCAGCAGTTTTGGGTCTGAGGGGATCCATGAGGCGTCGAACGGAATGGGCCTGCCGTCCCAAGTGCCACTGTGGCCCAATGCTTTGTAGGCACCTTGTGCCATTTTTCGAAGGGAATCGTCCCCGATAAATCCTGCGTTTCGATCCACGAAGCTGAGGGCCGTGGCCACACCTACATTGCCTGCGGTGTCAACAGCGCGAGCCCGCAGGGCGTAGTCGCCGTATCCATTCAGGTTGTTCAGGACAAACACGCTGTCAGCATTACCGGTGCGGTAGGCCAGTTCATTGTCTTCAAAGGACCCGTTTTGGTTGAGATCCACATCCAGGAGGATGTTTTCCCCGGCGGAATTGGCGGAGGCCCAGCCCAGTTTCACTTCGAGATTAACTTTTTCAGGCACCCATCGGGTGGCGGAGATGGTGGGGCTGGGGGCCTGAGTATCGATGGTGACTAACAGCGAGGCAGTCGAGCCGTTGCTGCAGTTTACCTGCAACAGGTGATCACCATCCGCAAGGCCCACTGAAAGTGGAGCCCTGAATTTGCCGGAGGCATCAGTCACGCCCCGTCCAACCACAGATCCGTTGGAAAGGATGGTGATTTGGGAATTGGCAGGGGCTGTACCGAGAACAGTCGGGCTTTTCGCCTTGGTGATCCGGTCGGTGGCGCTGATGCCTGTATCCGGATCAATCCCGGAAACCCTTAGCACGCTGGTCGGATTCGTTCCGGTAGGGGTTGTGCCTCCGCTCCCGGGGCCTGTGGGATTGCCTGTGGAGCCATCTCCCCCATTGCTAGGCACGTTGACTGGCCCAGGATTGTAGGCTTCGCCCGGCAATGGGCCGGGGTTGGGCCAGAAGGGGTTTCCGGTTGCAGGATTGATCGGATTGCTGCCACCGATGGGGAAGGAGCCCCCACCGGGCAATATGGTTCCGCCGCCGGGGAGGAAGCCACCATTCCCGGGCAGATTGATGCCGCCGCCAGGAAGGTTCACCCCGTTTCCGGGCAGATTGGCTCCGCCGCCGGGAAGATTTCCACCATTACCGGGTAAATTTCCGTTGCCTCCCGGCAAGATTGCGCCTCCTGCCGGTTGATTGCCACCTTCAGGCAATACACCTCCTCCAGGATTCAGGCCTTCATTTCCCTGGTTGCCGCCAATTCCTGGAGTTGCTGGCAGCCAACTATCATTTCCACCTAGGCGAGGCAAACCTGGAGCAACAGGATTGATGATGCCAATCCCATTCACGGGGTTTATGGAAGGAAAATCACCGGGCTGAATATCAGTTGCGGCTGGTGGGAGGATTTCATCTGCTGTTGGATCCTGTTCCTCGTCTGCAATTTCATCCCATTCACCTTCGACAGGTTCGGCAACAGTATCCGGAACACTGATTATTCCATCTTCAGCGGTATCCAAAGGCAAATCGATTGAGGTGAGGTAAATCGAACCGGTTACCTCCCTGGCGATTCCCGGTCCCGCAAAAATTCTGGTCATTCCCAGTTCAGCGGTCAATTGGGCCAAGTGGTTCAACAGGTCAACTGGCAAGGTGGCGGGGGCCAGCCGGCTTTCCAACGTTTCGAGGTGAAGTTGTCGGTTGAGCTTGGAAGCCTTGCGGGCGGAAGAATTAAGACGACTGTTTTTGCCAAACATGGTAACCCTCAGGCTTGGAAGGAATGGAATCTATTGGCGGTAGACGTAGCATCCATGCTGGCGGAACAACTCTATCACAAACTACCAAAAGAGGCATTGAAATAAAATGAGTCAAATGGGGTAAATGTGTCGATTTGGTGCAACATGCCCCTGCATTAACCCGCACATCTTAACTTTGTGGGAAGTAATCCGTACCCCGAGATTCGAGCAGGGTTTTTCACCGGCAAAGTCGCAGCCAGGAAACTTGGTTATGATGACGTTGTTGCTACAGTGATTTGGATATCAGGAAATATATAGATTATTTATTAAATATCAGTGGAGAATGGTTGTCCCATGCCCCGCGATCCTTACGAAGTGTTGGGTGTCAGCAAAACAGCTTCGGATGATGAGATCAAAAAGTCCTATCGCAAATTGGCCCGGGATTTTCACCCGGACCGGAATCCCGGGGACAAAGCCGCGGAATCGAAATTCAAAGAAGTTCAGGAGGCCTTTGCCATCCTGAGCGACAAGGAAAAACGTCAGCAGTATGACCGTTTTGGCCATGCGGGCGATC
>CAWUOE010000510.1:0-2931 GCA_963923355.1 uncultured Gemmataceae bacterium
TTGGCTTGAAATTCGATCTTACCGGGGCCCTTTTGGACAGCATCCAAGGGAAAGAAGAGAAAAAGCCATGACTACCGATGCATCCGCCGGGGCAAAGGGTGGGAACAGCCATTGGATTATTCCCTGCCTTGTGGGCATTGCATTGGGACACGGGTGCCAGAAACCTGAGGCACCTGATCCCGCCAAACAGTTGGTCGGAAAGAGTGTGACTGTTCAATTCAGACGGGATGCCCTGGGTAGTGCCGCCACAATTCCAGTATCCCCCTTCACCAACAATTTGAATGGGGCTGACACCAGCTTCACAGGAAAGGTTTATCGGGTTGATGGGAATTGGCTGATTGTTGATTTTCGCGAGAAAAGAGTGTGGGTGCCGCGGGAGGTGGTACTTGCCATTGAGGAGATGCTTCCCAATCAAGATAAACCCAAGGAGCCTTGATGGGGAATCCACCCCCAAAAGGAATCCTGGGCCTGACACGATGGCACGGGGTTTTGTGGCTGGCTATGGGTTGTGCTGCAGCCTGGATGGCCCGGGATATCTGTCTGAATTACAACCAAATTGCCGGTACTGATTTGACCAGCCCGCACATCGCCCGCATTTGTCTTGCTGTGTTCATCGGCCCGTTGACGGGGCCTATCGCTAATCCGGGGGCCAATGAATGGGGTTTGGCCCTCCGTTGGGGCACACCGCTCTTGCTGATCCAACTAGCCAGCCTCGTGCCATTCCTTATCTGCCGGAAACCTGTGCACCCGGCACTGTTGTTTACCGCCTGGTTGGGATTTGTCGGGGTAAGCGGAATGTGGTTTTTTGGTGCGCTTTTATCGTTGGGTTTGTTTTTGATGTGAGCCAGATCGATGAACCGAGCGACCTAATCCAACAGCCTCAATTCTCTTGAATTACTTCCCCACCGGCCCGGGTGACCAGAGCCGCCATGCCAGAGATGGATAGGCTTTCGGCTAAAAATCGGACCGACCCGTCGCAGTGCAGAAAATTGCACCCCCCGCTGTGGAAGGAGTAATACTCGAAGTAGTTGTTCCCATTCATGGACCGGGTGCCCAGAATGTTCCCTTGGGCATCCTGGCCGTCCAGGTTGGCGCTGGGATTGCAGTAGGCCCAACCGACGGGTTCAAAGGCCGTACCCACCATTTTTCCGTTTTTGTATTGGCTGCTGCGGCCGCAATCTTCCCCCAACAGAACCGTGTTGCTGGTTCCATCGCTGATGTCGGCAAGGCGTGTTGGCACACGCTCGATCAGAACACCCTTGTTGTCGCCCGAGGGCGGCGGGCGCAAGATGCCGCTGCTGAACAGGTTGGCATCCACATCCCGCATGGGGATGTAATCTCCAGGCCCCAGGGTTACCCCCTTGTGATTGAGCGTCTGGTCCCGACTGCCGGGGGTGGCCGGGCAAATGATCACGGGAATACGGACAGAGGCGGCGGCCAAGTTGGCTGGGCCGTCCCAATCCTGCGCCGGGTTGATCTGCTTGAAAAGATTTTCCTGCTCAACATGGGGGAGCAAAGGTACCGACCAGTTGTGCATGCCAGGGTCCAACGACCAGATCGCGGGAAAACGCTCCGTTGCTGACTGGTGATTGTGGAAGGCCAAACCCCAGTTTTTCAGGTTGTTGGCGCAACTCATGCGCTGGGCGGCAGCGCGCACCTTCTGCACGGCGGGAACCAGCAGGCCCACAAGCACCGCGATGATGGCAATGACCACCAGCAACTCGATGAGGGTGAATCCGCACCGGCGTGGGAAACGCATGGGCCTCATCCCCTGCCAAGAAAAACACCGCGTGGATTGATCCACGCGGTGCATTCTAAGCTATCTGCCTGAAAGAACTGAATCCGTCAGGTCTTGATGATGTCACGGACGGTCATCCCGCTGGGGATCATGGGCAGCACGTGTTCCTGGTGCGGTACCATCACATCCAAGACATAGGGTCCCTTGCTCTCGATCATTTCGATCAAGGCGCTGTCCAGATCACCCTTCTCGCTGATCCGCCGGGCATTGCAGGAGAAGCCCTTGGCGATGGTGACAAAATCCGGGTAGGGTCCGCGGTCCGGTCCCGCACCCAGGTAAGTATGCGCCCGGTTGCCTTCAAAGAATCGGTCTTCCCACTGGACCACCATGCCCAGGTGCTGGTTGTTCAGCAAAAGCACCTTGACCGGAAGCTTTTCCACAAAGCAGCAGGCAAGCTCCTGGATATTCATCAGGAAGCTGCCATCGCCGTCGATATCAATGCACGTTTTCAGCGGGTGTGCGGCTTGTGCCCCCATGGCAGCAGGCAGGCCGAAACCCATGGTTCCAAGCCCGCCGGAGGTAACCCAGGTGCGGGGCTTGTTGAAGCCGAAATACTGGGCGGCGAACATTTGGTGCTGCCCCACACCGGTGCTGACGATGGTCTCATCCAGCCGGCCGCGGTCGCGCAGTATCTCGTACAGCCGCTTGATCGCATGCTGCGGCAGGATGGCGTCATCGCGGTCGGCATAACGCATCGGCTCATTCTCGCGCCAGGTATCGATCTGGCGCATCCAGGGCCGCAAATCATGGGTGAGGGGTGCCGCGCCCTGGGGTCTGGCATCCATCATCCGCACAAGGTCCTGCAAGGCCTGGGCGATGTCTCCATGCACCGGCAGGATTGCCTTCTTGTTCTTGTTCAACTCGGATGGATCGATGTCGATATGGATGATCTTGCCATGCTTGGCAAACTCACTCAGCTTTCCAGTAACTCGGTCATCGAACCTGACACCGAAAGCCAGTAGCAGGTCGGCCTCGTTGATCGCGTAGTTGGAATAGATGGTGCCATGCATGCCCAGCATGCCCAGGCTTAGATAATGGTCGTGCGGGAAACCGCCCAAGCCCAGGAGCGTCATGGCCACCGGGATACCGGCCTTTTCGGCAAAAGCCCGCAGGCTGTCCGAGGCCCCAGATTG
>CAWUOE010000511.1:0-2930 GCA_963923355.1 uncultured Gemmataceae bacterium
CACCGAATAAAACCACCTTGGCGGGAGGATTGGCAGCCAACAGGCCAGGCAGTCCCCCGAAGCGGAGGGCCCCAGGCAGGAATCCAAACAGCTCTCCCGATTGGCTCCAATCGGATTGCGCGTGTTTGGAATAATTGAATTGGTTCAAGTCAGCCACAACCGCCGCAACTTCACTGCCCAACTGGCAACCTGCCACCGCTGCGGTGAGATTGCCAGCCACCACGGGTTTCCCCTCCTGGAAGCGCAATCCCCTGACCACCAGGGCAAGGTCCCGGACCGTCTCGGCCAGGGCCGGCCGGTTGTAGCAGTAGGAGTACGGGGCGGAGCCACGGGCGAAAGCCTTGTTCCAGGCGTCCCCCGTTCGTTGGAATGAGGCACCTGGAACCAGGACCCGCCACCCCTGGCCCAGGAGTTGAGCCACCTCAGGGTCTTTCAATGTTCCGACCCAAATGACCGTTCCCCTGCATTCGGACCTCGGGTCCAATCGGTCACAAGCCAACCGGCGGCCTTTGCCCGCAAGGGAAAATTCCAACCGGGTCAATGGGATTTCCGCGACCGACTCCCCCTTGCCGAGTTCCTGCACCTGGATTGACTCGGGCCGGATGGAATCGAGGTCGAAAACCGTCCGCACGTAGGGCCCAATCGCCTTTCGCCAACCCTGGGCTCCACCGGCCATGGAGGAGCGAATCCACTCCCCCTCCTCCTTTTCCAACCGTTCCCTCAAAGCCCCGGCCGCCAAGGCGTATTCCGGCCGCGGGTGTTCCTTGTCGAAGATCGCCAGTGCGGGGGGCGGCACTGGTTCAAAATTCCTCTCGCGGACCGGTTCCCGGCCGTCCAAACCGAGGTGACGGACCATCCATCCGTACATGTATTCCCGCGCCTTCTGGTTGTAATTGTGCCCGAACTCCGGCCAGCATTTGGCTTGGACCCGCTCTTCCACCCCGCCCAGGGCGTACAGTTTTTTCAACTCCGGCAAGCCTTCCCTCTCGATGGCGACGGTCCAGTCGTTGGCCCCGCTCATCGCCAGGGGGCGCGGATAAAAGAGACCGGCAATTTCGACATTTCCGGTGCCGACGCGGAGGTAGGGCGCGTTTTCGCAGTTGCAGCCCCCCTGCATGCGGGTTCCGACCATCACGGCGGGAAACGCCACGGCTGGCCTTTCATCCAGGGCACCCAGCAGAAATGTCTGGGTTCCCCCACCACTGGCTCCCGTCACGCCGACCCTTTTGGGATCCACCTGGTCCATGGAAACCAGAAAATCGAGAGCCCTCAGGCTGTTGAGGGTTTGCAACTGGGTTTGACCCTGCAGGTGCAGGGCGGCGCGGGGGTCCTGAAACCCCTCACGGTGCGGCACGGGCCCGTTGTCCGCATACCCGACCATGTCGTAGTGAAAAACAACGGCCCCAAGCATCGCCAGGTTGGCGCACCGGGCTTGCAGGGGGTACCGAGCCCCCTCCATGGTTGATTCCGCCCCTGACGCGATTTCCTTTTTCGCGGCCGCCTCGGTGTTTTCGTAAAACCGGCCGTTTTGCCAGTGACCATGAGGGCAGAGGACACCGGGCCTTTTGCCGTCCTTGACTGCCTGGTTGCCCTTGGGCAGGTAAAGCGACCCGGTGACCAACAGCCCGGGCACGCTTTCGAAGTGAACGGCATGGACCGAATAATCAGCCCTGTCAGCCACTTTTCGGATCACTGGTTTGAGGGGCGCGAAGGCTGGCCTCGGGTATAGGCCAAGGGAGACCTGGAGTTGCTCACGCAACTGGGCAACCCGCTTGTCCCACTGCTCCACAGACGTGGGGGGAACAAAAAAGAAATCGGTGTCGTTCAGGGTCCGCAATCGACCGGGAACAGCGGATGTGGTTTCTTTTGCGGCGGACTGTGCCCGGACGGTCGGAATCCATCCACCGAGAACCAGAAGCGCTGTGATGGAAAGGTTTGCCCACACCCACCTGCGCACACCCGAACCATTCATGAGCTGATCCCCAGTCCGTGCCACTGTTCTCACGCCTAGCGAGAGTAAGGGCAGCGGTGCCCCTGGTCAAACGAGGCCAAGCCACCCAAAAACCAGCATGCAACCCAAATGCCCCAAATTCACCGGAAGCCCGAATTCCGCCAAGGCCAAAGAAAATTCCCCAGTTGTGCCAGCGGTCTGTTTGGGGGTAATGGCAGGCTTGAGATCCAAAAGAGGCGAGGTGCCGGATGGACCCGTTGATTGCCTTGTTGCTTGGGGTTTTTGTCGGCTCCCTGTTTTCAGGTTGCCTGGTTTGGTGGACCACCCGACCAGACCGGGCACAGTCGATTTCCGACCCGCTCCGCGTGTTGCGGGGCATGGTGGGAAAAGGGATCCTTCCAAGCCATGTCTGGGAACAAGTTTCCCGGGAATTGCGCCTGGAAAGCAATTCGGGAGCCAAAGAAAAGGCAGCACCAGCCCACCCGTCCAAAGGGCCTGGCTACGTCTGGGAAGAGACGCCCACCTCAGGCCCATCCCATTGGGCGTTGGGCACACGCCTGGTTTTGGGGCTTTGGTGCTTTTCCGGGTTGTTGGTCCTGGCCAAGTTCCAATCCTCCTCCTGGTTGATGGTCACCGCCGCGGTGTTGCTGGGTAGTGCAGTCTGGGGTTTGGTGAAGTACCAGTACTTGCTCAAGCAGACTGCCATGCGATTCGCTTGGTTCTGGGCCGGGGTGGCAGGATGGACTGTGGCCTCCTTGGGCAGCCAAGGATCCGAGCTGGACCCTCAAAAATTGATGTTTGCCGGATTGGCAGGTCTTTCCAGTGGCCTGGGTGCCATGGTGGCCCTGAATGCTTCCCTCCGCCGAAAGGTGCCATCCCGTGCCACCATCCTTGTTCAGGCTGTCCTCCTTTTTGGCCCGATTTTTCTGCTTCCGGCGGATTTTGGAAAGTGGGATGCGGAATCCCGCGATTGGGCCCA
>CAWUOE010000512.1:0-2917 GCA_963923355.1 uncultured Gemmataceae bacterium
TCAATTCACAGGTACCGATCGGGTATTTTGGGCGGAAAATTGATCCGCCACAGCGAGAATTTGAGCATACCCGGGCCTTGCTCGGTTGGAAAGGATTTGACCTGCCTTGGCGGGTTCAAATTGAGGGATCTCCCTGCCGATGCCCTAAACCGTGTTCAAACTTACGGTTGCTACCATGAAAACATGGTCAGGCAGCGAGTTTTGTTTGTGACCGGCAGGCTGGCGGAAAAGTCCCTCCGCAGGGTGTTGGACGGTTTTGCCCGGGATGGCGGGATCGAACCGGAAATCGCTGTATTGCCCATCAGTGTGGCATCGTTGGCGCACACGCAGTGGATGGCCTCCCGATTGAAGGTTCCGGAGGGCATCGATCGTGTGGTGATTCCGGGGATGTGCTCTGGGGATTTGCAAGCTTTATCGGAAAGCCATCCATCCGGCATTCGATTTGAGCGCGGGCCGAATGATTTGCTGGATTTGCCAGGCCACTTCAAGCAGCCGCAGGTGCCCCTCGACCTCACCCGGCACAACCTTGAGATCATTGCCGAGATCAACCACGCACCGCGTTTGGGCCTTGATGAACTTGTGCGGCAGGCCCGGGAACTGATGGCTGCCGGGGCCGACCGAATCGACCTGGGCTGTGATCCCGGCAATTCATGGGGCGGGGTGGGAGATGCGGTGAGGGCCTTGGCGGGTTTGGGTATCCCTGTGTCGATTGACTCATTTGATCCCGTCGAGGTCCGCCAGGCTACCAGTGCCGGAGCCACGCTGGTGCTGAGCGTGAACGGACAGACCCGCGAACAAGCAAAGGATTGGGGAGCTGAAGTGGTGGCCATCCCAGACAGGCCCGGGGCCCTGGATGGTTTGGCGGAGACCGTGGAATACCTGGAAAAGCATGGGGTGAAGCACCGGATAGACCCCATTCTTGAGCCTGTCGGACACGGATTTGGCGCCAGCCTGTTGCGCTACGCGGAAATAGCCAGGGTTTATCCTGGAAAACCGATCATGATGGGCACCGGCAATGTCACCGAGCTGGCTGAGGTGGACACCGCGGGAGTACACCTGACACTGCTAGCCTTGGCCCGGGAATGGGGTGTCACCAGCGTGCTGACCACGCAGGTCGCCAACTGGTGCCGAGGCGCTGTGAGGGAAATCGATCATCTGCGACGGGTAGTGGAACTTGCAGTGGGGGAGCGGCGGCTGGCCAAATACCTGGACCCGGAGGTGCTATTCCTGCGCGACAGGCGTGTGGCGAAGCGCTCCGAACAGGACCTCGCAGAATTGCAGGCGGCCATCACCGACAGCAATTTTCGCATCGTGGCGGAAGGCGGCGAGATCCATGTCATGAACCACCGCACCTGGGTGCGTGGTGCCGATCCATTCGCCCTGATGCGGGAGTTGGCAAAACGAGAAAGCCTCGACGCGTCCCATGCGCTTTATTTGGGGTATGAGATATCCAAGGCGGCGACCGCGCTCACCCTGGGCAAAAATTATTGCCAGGACCGTGCCCTCAACTGGGGCTTCCTGACCCGGCCGGAGGACACGCACCGGGACCGGCCGGATGAGCGGGGGGGCGGGAGCCCGTCATGAGCCACCCCGTGTCCCAAGCTGTTCAGATCACCCCGGGGGGTGCCTTGGCTTTGGCCTTGCCGATGGTGATGGACCCGGTGGACGCCGTGCGGCGGTTGGCCCGGTTGCCCTTTTCCGTCACTCTTTTCAGCCAGGGGCCACTCGGGGACAGGGGGCGTTTCAGTTACGTGATGGCTGATCCGGTTTGCCGGTTGGTCAGCCGGGCCGGCAAGTGCGTGGACAGTGAAGGAAATGAACGGGGCAACCCCTGGGACGCACTACGCGAGGAAGTGGCCTGCTGCCAGCGGGAAATCAACCCCGAGTTGCCGCCCTTTCAGGGTGGTTGGGCCGGAATGCTGGGTTATGACCTGGGGAGGAGTCTCGAACGGTTGCCCGAACCGGCGGTGGATGAATTTAAGCCCCCGGAGATGGTAGCCGGGCTTTTTGATGTGGTGCTGGCTACTGACCGTTTTGCCGGGCAACAGTGGCTGATTTCTTCGGGGTTGGGTGTGGAAGGTGACACCACCACCCGGTTAGGCCGGGCCCAGTCCCGGCTGCGTTTTTTCCTGGAACAGTTGCAGGCCGATCCGTTGCCTTGGGGGCATCCCTTCGGAAGCGGGTCCGCGGTGCAGCCCGCCCGACTGCGGCCGGTGGAAGGGCGGGCCGGTGTTTACAGTCATTTCAGCCGGGAGGAATACCTGGAAGCGCTTGGGGCAGCCATTGGCTATATCCACGCGGGAGATTGTTTTCAGGTGAATCTTGCCCAGCGGTTGCTTTACAGTGACAGGCCGCCACTGGAAATGCTGGGTCGGATCGCCGGAAAAAACCCTGTTCCCTTCGCCTGTTGGCTGGATTGGGGTCAGGGGCAATTGATCAGCGCATCACCGGAGCGCTTTTTGCGCCTGGACCGAGGGCAAGTTTCCACCCGGCCGATCAAGGGAACACGGCCCAGAGGGCAAGATCCGGCGCAGGACGCCAGGCTACTGGCCGATTTGGTGAGGAGTCCGAAGGACCGGGCTGAGAACATCATGATCGTGGACCTTTTGCGCAACGACCTTGGGAGGAGTTGCGTTCCTGGCTCGATCAGCGTGCCGACCGTTTGCGAGGTTGAGTCGTTTCCCACGGTGCACCACATGGTTTCCGAGGTGCGGGGCACCCTGCGGCCGGAACTTGGCCCGGTGGATCTACTGGCGGCGGCATTCCCAGGCGGGTCAGTCACCGGCGCCCCGAAGATCCGCGCCATGGAAATCATCGGCGAACTGGAACAGACCCGGCGCGGTGCCTACTGCGGTTCCTTTTTCTGGATCGGAGCCGACGGGGGAATGGATTCGAACATCCTCATCCGCACCATCAC
>CAWUOE010000513.1:0-2914 GCA_963923355.1 uncultured Gemmataceae bacterium
CAGCGTCAGATGTGTATAAGAGACAGGGTATTGCGGACCTTTTGGGGAAATCGATGTTTGTCCAAATCTTCGTTCATGTGAATATCCTCAAATAAAAAAACCGCCGGGCCATGGGCCCGGCGGTTGGTTGATGTCAAAAAATCAATCGGCGGTGTCAGAGCGCTAGAGGCCCCATGGTGTCCCCATCCAAAGGCTCAAAGCGATACCTGGGATTCAGGTGTCGCTTAAGCTTGCTGTCACCCTCGGGTGGATTAGTTAATTCAACGTACGGATCGCTCAGCCCCATCTGCTGCATTTTTCGGTAAAGAGCCATGGCGTTTTGGACCGCCGGTTGGGTGATGCGCAGTTGGCTGGCGATTTGCCTTTCGGTTAATCCTTGGGCTTTGAGATGCAGCACATCGTTCATCAGAGCCGCTCGCTGGGGCCTCTCAAACAGGTCCACCACAAAATCAATCCTCAACCCCTTATCGTCATCGATGGCCCAGGCATGGTTTTCGAACAAGGGAACCAGATCCAGGGAGACACGCGCTCGCAGTACAATCGCTCCACCATCGCACAGTTGGTACGGGAATACGACGAGGCGTGGAACCAGTTGATGCATCACCGAGCAAAAGGAAGGGTCGCTCGTTACTGCGGATCCTAGTATTCTCCCTGCCCTTTCCTTGATTTCGGCCATGGTCGGAAGTTTAAGGGATGCATCCTGGTTATTCCTCAGCCTTTCCAGATGGTACTGGGCCTTTTTTTGGTCGGCACCCAATTCATCGAGCCGTTTCTTGAATGCCTCGGTGATACCGATTTGGGAAATCGCATCAATAAGATTGCCTTGCTGTTTTTCCAAATGCTTCAATTCATCGTTAATCTTTCGGATCTCGTCTTCCCTCTTGGAAGATCTTGACTCAATCCTTTCATGCACCTTGCTCATCAGCGTCTCATCGAAACCGTCCAGCGATGCAATCCTTTCCAGGATGGCCTTGAGCAGGATCTTCCCCGCCTCAATCCCATTAAAAGTTGCCCCGTTCCAGCAGCGGTATTCATGGGATCCACGGCACATCATGTGTTCGGTGACTCCATGGCCGCCCCAGTAATAGATCCTTCCGCATATCCCGCAAGTGAGGTGCTGGCCGGGCCAAACCGTGCGCTTTTTGGCAACTCCTTTCCTGGGATCCTGCCCGTTGACGGGCTTCCGACCCATATCCTTGTTGCGAGTGGCCATCAGGTTGTTGACTTCATCCCACAGGTCTGGTGGAACATGTGTCAGATGAGGGCAATCGATCAACACCGGTCCGTCCGGATTGCGGACCGACACCCGCCGCCCTGTCTCATGATGTTTCACGGATTTCTTGAAACCCCGCCCGGGCATTCCCTTGAGGAGCGGATTGTTGGTCAGGCGCCTGACGGTGGCTCCATCCCATGAACGCCTAGATCGGGCGTAGGGCCCCATGGGAATGTTGTTGGCATTCAGCCAGTCAGCGACGATACTGTAGTTGGCACCGTCTTTTAGCCTTTGGAACCATTCCAAAAAAATCGGTGTGGCCGATTCGTCTTTTTTCCAATCCCAATAAGAAGTTGCATCATCGGGTACGACATACCCGAAAATCTCGCGTGCCATGGCCTGGCCATGCTTACGGAAACGGTTCATCAATTTGTGCTTGAGGCGTTTGGAGGTGTGAAGATTGTGGCCGACATGATCCCTGCAGGCGGAGATCACATCTTCCTCCCAAGCCGGATCACAGGTGTCGATGCCATCGTTTGGGACAATGACACGCGTCCTGTGATCCACAGCAATGCCGCAAAGCCAGGATGCCTCTGTGCCGCGGACAATTCGGCCCAAATCCTCCGCAACCAGTAGGTCAAGTTCCCGGCTGCGAATCAGCGTTTCGATATCGGCTAATTCTGGTCGATCAAGTCGCTCGCCTTTGCCGGTGGTGGAAATGACCCGGTATTCTACCTTTCCTTGGTAAATTTCAGCGATTTCTGCCTTGGCATGGTCAACCTGATCTTCCAAGCTCAATTCTTTCTGATTTTGGCCGCCGCTGATTCGGGCCACAATGCCGACGACGAGGGTATGGCCGTTGCGTGGAATTACTGGACACTTTGAAGAAAACATAACAAACTCCATAAAAGAATGAATTGGATTGGGCCGGTCGCAAATTCTGCTCAACCGGCACGGGGTGGATTGGGTGCTCTTGTGCGAGCCAAGATCTCATGGCCCGAGGCCGTGTCATCCTTTGCCAATGACTTTGGCCGAAGGGCGGTTAGGTTTTTTTGTTTTGCGGGCGAGCCAGTCAAACAGGTCCGTGACCATCCAAACCCGCGCCCGGCCGATCTTCGCGCCTTGCGGGAAGGTGGGATCGCCTGATGCGGTCAGATAAAAAAGGCTTCGTGAAATTCCAAGCAGTTCGGCAGCTTCACGAGCACGGACGGCCCGCTGAGAATAATTCTGAAGCATGTTAACACTCCTTGCGCATGGCCCGGCCAATAGGCTTAAGGCCCGCATGAAGAGGGATTTTCTGACTTTATTGCGGTGCAAAATGGCAGAACAGATTCGCTAAGATGTTGTAATCATTGGCTTTATGGCAATTTGGAAAAAATAAAATTGCCGACTTTACACCGACTGGATGTTAGAACTCATCGGTCAGACAATCGCTATCTGTGCATTTTTGAAACATGGAGCGATATGCGTTGGTTTTACTGATCATCTTTTCACTAATTCTTATGTTGTATTTTTCTAATGCAATTTCCTTGATCCTCAGTTGGGTCAGTTTTCCCTGATCGTTGAGGTGATCAATCATAATTTTGCCCACCAACTTTTCCCGATCATCGTATGACCTCACCTGCATTGGTTTCACTTGTTTTTGCGGGTTGAAGAGGCTGTTCAGTTCCGGCGTTGCGAATATTGGCGATTCGTTCGAAT
>CAWUOE010000514.1:0-2913 GCA_963923355.1 uncultured Gemmataceae bacterium
AACCCTTTTGGAATTGGCCCGGCCCGTGACTTTTCACCGCTCAGCCCAATTTCGGGCGGTGGTAAAAGAAGTGACCGAGGATTTGGGCAAAGTCTTTGGGACGAAGCAGCCGGTGATGACCATCACCGCCTCGGGCACCGGTGCGATGGAGGGCGCCACCTCCAACCTGCTGGTTCCGGGAGGCAAGGCTATCTGCCTGATTTCAGGCCGCTGGGGCGAGCGTTGGCGAGGCCTCTGCAAGGCCTTTGGAGTGACCGCCATCGAGGTGACGGTCCCTTACGGCGAGGCGGTCCCCCCGTCAGCCTTGGAGAAGGCCCTGGCTGACCATCCGGATGCGACGGTGGTGTTTTCCACCCTGTCGGAAACGGCCACCGGCGTGGTGAACGATATCCAGGGTTACGCGGCCATCACCCGCAACCGGCCGCAGGTGCTGGTGGTGGATGGCATCAGCGGTTTGGGTGTGATGCCCTGCCCCATGGACGAGTGGGGAGTGGACGTGGTGGTGACCGGGTCCCAGAAGGCCCTGATGCTGCCCCCCGGTTTGGCCTTCATCGCGCTTTCGGAGAAAGCATGGAAGGTGGTGGAAGCGAATTACGCTTCCGCCAACCCGCCAAGGACCTTCTATTTCGATCTGCGCAAGTACCGCGAGAACCTGAAGGGCAACGACACGCCATTTACCCCGGCCAACACACTGGTCAAGGCCCTGCGCTTGAGCCTGAAACGCTTATTGGAAGAGGGGCTTGAGAACTGCTACCGACGCCATGCCCGCATGGCAGCCGCGGCACGCGCTGCTGCCCAGGGCCTTCGCATGGAGCTCCTGGCCAAAACGCCCTCCAACGGCCTGACGGTGTTCAAGGTGCCCGCAGGGGTGGATGGCCAGGCAATCCTGGGGGTACTGGAGAAGGAACACGGCATCCGCATTGCCGGCGGGCAGGATGTGCTGAAGGGGAAAATCCTGAGGCTGGCCCACATGGGATACATCGATTTCTTCGAGGTGCTGGCCGCCGTGTCCGCCCTGGAGCTGGCACTGCCCAAATTCGGCCACGCGGTCACGCCCGGCGAGGCGGTTTCCGCCTGCCAGAAGGCCTACGCCGCCACCGCCTGAAACACGGAGACAACAACGATGCCACGAGTATTCATTTCAGACAAGCTGGAGGATGCCGGGATCGAGATCCTGCGCTCAGCCGGCGTGGAAATCGACAACCGGCCCGGCCTGAAGGGCGCGGAACTGAAGGAAGCCCTGCGCGCGGCGGATGGCATGGTTGTGCGCTCGGGCACACAGGTCACGGCCGATCTGCTGGAAAATCCCGGCAAGTTGCGGGCAATTGTGCGCGGCGGCGTGGGCGTGGACAACATCGACGTGGCCGCGGCGACCCGCAAGGGCATCGTGGTGATGAACACGCCGGATGCCAATACCCTGAGCACGGCGGAGCACACCATCAGCCTGCTGATGAGCATGGCCCGTCATATCCCGGCAGCGGACGCCAGCATGCGCGGGGGCAAGTGGGAAAAAAGCAAGTTCCTTGGCGCGCAATTGACCGGCAAGACACTGGGTGTGATCGGCCTGGGTCGGATCGGCCGCGAGGTGGCACGCCGGGCGCAACACGGGCTGGGCATGAAGGTGATCGGATTTGATCCGGTACTGGCCCCCAGCGCCAGCGCGCAACTGGGCATCCATACCGTGCCTTCCGTGGATGAGCTTTGTCCGCACTGCGACTTCGTGACGGTGCACACCCCGCTGACGCCTGAAACCCGCCACATGTTGGGAACCAAACAACTGGCGCTGTTGCCCAAGGGCGCGCGGGTGATCAATTGCGCCCGCGGCGGCATCGTGGACGAGCAGGCCCTGCTGGCGGCCCTGGATTCGGGTCACCTGGCGGGTGCGGCGCTGGACGTGTTTGAGACCGAGCCGGTCCCTGCGGACAGCCCGTTCCTGAAGCAACCGAAAATGGTGGTCACCCCGCACCTGGGCGCATCGACCGTCGAGGCGCAACTGATGGTCGCCCGGGATAGCGCGCAACTCCTGGCCGATTTCCTGTGCAAGGGCCAGGTGCGGTTCGCGGTGAACATGACGGCGCTGGACCGCGCCGAGATGGAAGAGGTGAAACCGTATGTGGACCTGGCCAGGCGGCTGGGAATCCTGTTCTCGCAGATGGTGCGCGGCACCATCGCCCGGGCGGAGATCCGCTACCGGGGGGACGTGGCCGCGAAGCCGACCCGCCTGATCACCGGGGCCTTTGCCGCAGGCCTTCTGGAAAACCGGCTGGAGGAAGTGAACCTGGTCAACGCGCGCGTGCTGGCCCAGGAGCGTGGCATCGCGATCGTGGAGGAGCAAACCTCGGAAAAGGGTGATTTCAGCTCCATGATTGAGGTGGTGGTGCACACGGACAAGAAGGAATACCGCGCGAGCGGCACCCTGTTCGGGAACCGGCACCTGAGACTGGTCCAACTGGGGCCATTCCGTCTGGATGCCCACCTGGATGGAACGCTGCTGCTGTTCACGCACCGGGATGTACCCGGCCTGATCGGATTCATGGGCAACCTGTTCGGCCAGCAAAACATCAACATCGCCCACATGACGGTGGGCCGACAGGAAAAGGGCGGCGAGGCGATCGCTGTCATGAATCTGGACGGCCAACCGCCCGCCGAGACGATCGACCAGGTGGCCAAGCACCCGCAAGTGGCGAGCGTGAGCCTGGTCAAGCTGCCACCTATGGGCGACATGCCTGTTTGGTTTGCCTGATTCGAATCAAATCCAATGGAAAGCGTAAGGCCCGCCGATATTACGGCGGGCCCTACGCTTTTGTTGTGGCGATCCACGTCGCCTTAAAACCAGTCAAGCCGGAACCTTGAAAAGGACCATGGCGCCCAGTGTGCCGCCGTGGTCCGTGAATTCCACATGGCAGTCCTTGA
>CAWUOE010000515.1:0-2905 GCA_963923355.1 uncultured Gemmataceae bacterium
AACCGATGGGGCGGGCATCCACCTTGGTTACCGGAATGATTTCGGCACCGGTGCCAGTGAGGAACATCTCGTCCGCGGTGAATAGGTCGTGGCGGGTGAGGGTTTCCTCGCGGCAGGGAATTGCCAGGGAAACGGCCAGATCCAACACGGTGCGGCGGGTCACGCCATCGAGAATGCCGGAGTGGCGTGCGGGGGTGGACACCACCCCGTGCTTGACCACGAAGATGTTGTCGGCGGTGCATTCAGCGACATGGCCGAGGTGATTGAGCATAACCGCCTCAGGCACACCAGCGCGGTTGGCCTCGAGTTTGGCGAGGATATTGTTGAGATAGTTGAGCGACTTGACGCGGGGGTCGAGGGCATCGGGGTGGTTGCGGATGGTGGCGGCGGTCACCACCTCCATGCCCAGCTCGTACATCTCAGCTGGATAGAGCTTGATGCCATCAGCGATGATGATCACCGTTGGCTTGGGGCAAGACCGGGGATCGAGGCCGAGATTTCCCTCCCCACGGGAGACCACGAGGCGGATGTAGCCATCGTCCATGCCGGAGGCGGCGACGCAGGCCTGGGTGTCTGACGCCAACGCCGCGAATTCCTGAGGGATGACCAGGGCTATGTGGCGGGCGCTGTCGTACAGGCGCTCGAGGTGTTCGCGCAGCTTGAAGATCTTGCGGTTGTAGAAACGCAATCCCTCGAAAACGCCGTCGCCGTAGAGGAACCCGTGGTCATAAACGCTGATCACCGCCTTGTCGCGGTCCACCAGCTTGCCGTTGAGATAGATGGCGGCCATTGAGGCATCCCGATAGTTCCAACCCGGGGCCTGTGGCCTTCCGGGCGCGCCTTTCCCTGTTGGATGTGTCAGCTTACCGCACAGCCAAAAATCGGCCTACCCCGGGAAGGGGTATCAGCCCACCCCGCGCCAGACATATTCCATGGTGCGGGGCTCCACGGGCCGGGAGTGGTATCCGGCGGGCTGGGCCGGCTGCCGGGCCGGGTCGATCCGGCCAGAGGCCAGACGGACGATGCGATCGGTGGTGTTGGCCATTTCCATGTTGTGGGTGACCATCAAAATGGTGAGGCCATCGGCGCGATTGAGCTCGCGCAGCAGTGCCATGATCTCGGCGCCGGCAGTCTCGTCGAGGTTGCCGGTGGGCTCGTCGGCAAAGAGGATTCCCGGCCGGGACATGATGGCCCTGGCAATGGCGGTGCGCTGCATCTCGCCACCGGACATTTCCCGGGGGCGGTGGTGTTTGCGATGGCCCAGGCCCACCCTCTCCAGCAGTTCCTCGGCACGCTTGAGGGCGGCCTTTTTGCGGCCAGGCCATTGCCAGATGGAACTGGCCACCAATTCAGGTGCCAGCACATTCTCCACGGCGGTCAGCTCGGGCAGCAGGTGGTAGAACTGGAAGATGAATCCGAACATGCCATTGCGCAACTTGTCGCGCTCGCGGCCCGGCAAGTTGTCGATACGCCTGTCCCCGAGCCAGATGGAGCCGGCATCTGGGGAGTCGAGTGTTCCCATCAGGTGGAGCAGGGTGCTTTTGCCCGAACCGGAGGCCCCGACGATGCTGACGAACTCACCCTGTGTCACAGAGAAGTCAACGCCCTTGAGCACTTCGGTGGCGATTCCATTCCTGCGGTAGGTTTTGCGGACATTATCCGCCCTCAGCACGGGGGGAGAGGCAACGCCGCTGGTGGTCTCGATGTAACCGGTCTGCATGTCCGTTTTCCTGTCGATGCCTGAACGAGCAATCACCCGCCCGGGGACTGTCACTCGAAACGGAGCGCCCGCACGGGATGGAGCAGGGATGCCCGCAGGGCGGGAAGGATGCTGAACAACACGGCAATGGCCACCGCACCCAGATTGACCATCAGCACCGCGAGGGGCTGGATGTCGGTGGGGATGCGGTCGAAGTAGTAGACATCGCGCGGGAAAATATCCTGACCGGTGGCCCGGGCCAGCAGGTGCTCGATCTCGTTGATATTGGTGGTGATGGCGAGGCCGAGCAGCGAGCCCAGTCCCCCACCCACCACGCCGAGGAGCAAGCCGTAACCCAGGAAGATCTGCATCACGCCCCAGTTGGAGGCGCCCAGGCTCTTGAGGATGCCGATATCGCGGGTCTTCTCGCCGACGATCATCGAGAAGATGGCGAGGATGCCGAAGCCGGCGACGCCGATGATCATGAACAGCAGGATATTGAGGATGCCCTTTTCGGTGCGGATGGCGGCGAGCACATTGCCCTGCTTGTCCTCCCAGGTCTGCACCTCGACCGGCTGGCGACGGAACATCTCCTTGAGGCGGGCGACCACCTTGGGGGCCTCATCAAAATTTTTCAGGCGGATCTGGATGGAGGTGACCTTGCCTTCCATGGTGCGCAGTTTCTGGAGGTGTTCCAGCGGCACGAAGACATATTGCGAGTCGTACTCGCTCATCTCCGACTTGAAGTAATCGGCAATGACAAAACGGTCGAAGACCGGGGCCATCTTGGCGCTGGAGACGGTGGTGAGAACCACCTCATCGCCGGGCTGCAGGGTTCGACGATCGTGCAGGGTGCCGTCCTCGTCCCTGGCCTCGCGATCGCGAAAGTGGGCGATGGCATAGCCCAGGATGGCGCTGACGGGCTGGTGCGGCCGGCTGTCCACCGGATCGGGCGGCGGTGGCTCGTCGGCGTTGAGTATGGGCTGGAACACCAGGGGTTCCGGCTTTTTGGCCTGCGCCAGGCGGGACTTGGCGGCCTCGTCCAAATCAAAGGTGGGGGCTGCCCGGCGCGCTGGATCGACGAGATGTTCGGCGAAGCCACCCACCTTGGCGCGGTCGGCAGGGTCGATCCCCACGAGACGGACCGGCTTGGTGATGGGCATGTCGCGGTAGGAGAACTGGAGCATGGCGAAGATTTCCAGCGTG
>CAWUOE010000516.1:0-2898 GCA_963923355.1 uncultured Gemmataceae bacterium
GGACGATGGTCGCCAGGGTGGTCCTCAACCTCAACGAATCTCTCACGCGGGAATGAGCATGCGGTCAAACTTGGCGCAATCCTGGTTGGCCAATCGGAGGACGTTCCTCCGGGCGGGGGGATTGGGCCTTGGGTTGGGCGACATGGCCCTGCGCTCACTCCTTGCCGATGACAGGATCGGTGGGGGTGTCCGTGTCGGCCCGCATCACGCCCCCCGGGCGAAGCGGGTCATCCAGTTGTACATGTCCGGTGGGCCCAGCCATCTGGAGACATTCGACTACAAGCCAGCCCTCGACAAGCTCGATGGCCAGCCCATGCCGGAGAGCTTCACCAAGGGTCAGCCCATCGCCCAGTTGCAGGGTCAATCCCTCAAAGTTCAGGGCCACCTGACCCGGTTCAAGAAATATGGCCAATCCGGCCAATGGATCAGTGATTTCCTCCCCTTCCACGCGCGCATGGCGGACAAGATCACCCTCCTGCGCGGAATGGTGACCGACCAGATCAACCATGACCCCGCCCACACGGTCATGAACACCGGCACAGCCATCAGCGGCCGACCCAGCATGGGTAGCTGGATCACCTACGGTCTGGGCAGTGAGGCGCGCGATCTGCCCGGTTTCGTGGTCATGGCCAGTTTTGCGGGCCGCAATCCCCAGCCGATCTCCCAGCGCATGTGGGGAAGCGGGTTTCTCCCCACCCGCCATCAGGGAATTGAATTCAAGGCCAAGGGTGACCCGGTCCACTATCTGGCCAGTCCCCCAGGCGTCACCCCGGAGCAGCAGCGGCAATTGGTCGGCGCGATTGGCGCGATCGACAGGATCCATGGCGGGGCGGACATTTCCAGCCGGGTCGCGGCCTACGAGATGGCCTTTCGCATGCAGGCTTCAGTGCCCGAATTGATGGATCTTTCCGGGGAAACCAGGGAAACTCTGACCCTGTACGGGGCTGAACCCGGCGACGGCTCCTTCGCCTCCAACTGTGTCACCGCGCGCAGGCTGGCCGAGCGTGGTGTCAGGTTTATCCAGCTTTATCACCGGGACTGGGACCACCACGGCGACCTGGTCAAATACATGAACATCTGCTGCGCCGCCACAGACCGGGCCGCATGGGCCTTGGTCACCGACCTCGAGCGGCGCGGCATGCTCGACGAGACACTCGTCATTTGGGGCGGCGAATTCGGTCGCACCCCCATGTTCCAGGGCAAGGGCGGTCCCGGTCGCGACCACCACATCCAGGGATTTTCGGTCTGGATGGCTGGTGGTGGTGTGAAGTCCGGTATGTCCTTCGGTGCAACCGATGAGCTCGGCTACAAGTCAGTGGAGGGGGTCACCCGGGTCCGTGACCTCCACGCCACCGTGTTGAACCAGGTTGGTCTCAACCACGAGCGCCTCACCTACAAGTACCAGGGTCTGGACGCGAAACTGACCGGCGTCGAACCGGCCCGGGTCATCCGTGAGATCCTTGCCTGAGACAGGCGGGTTGGTGCAACGGGGCCTATTTGGCCTGGATGTCATAGCAGAGCAGCAATCCCTGGTCCCGGATGTACAGCCTGCCGTTGGCGATCACCGGATGCGCCCACGCTGGTGATTTGCTCCGGTCCGGTTGCTCGAATCGCCCCTGCTCGATGTATTTTTCCTTGTTCGGTTCCACCAGCACCACGGTGCCGCTTTCCTGGCGGTAATAAATCCGCCCGTCGGCCAGCGCGATCGACCCCTTGGCCACCTTTCGGTCGCCCCGTTTGTCCCAAAGGACCTTGCCGGTCGCAAAATCCAGGCAGATCAGCGCCCCGCCCTCGTTCCCGCCGTTGGCCCCGTACAGGCACCCTTCGGTGATCACCATGCCGCCATGGTGGTTCTGCATTTTGTTGGTGAAGTAGACTTCCTCCGCCTTGTATTTTCCGGCGCCATCCTTGGATAGCTTCGCCAGGCCGCCGCCCGCGCCATAAGCCGACGCGGCAAAAACCATCCCGTCCTTGAAAAGCGGCGAGGAACAGGTGATTCCCATCCGGTTCGCCGGGGCGTTGTAACGCCACAACACTTTGCCGTCCTTGGCCGAAACGCCGATCAGGGCTTTCGCGGTCAATTGCAGATATTGTCGCTCTCCGTCGATCTCCGCGGGAATGGCCGAAGCATATCCCGCGGCCGATGCGGGGCCGAAACGCCCGGGCGCGCGTCCCGGGCCGCCCCGCCCGGGAGGCATCGGTGCCGCCGCCGCGCCCTCGCCTTCCTCCAGTTTGCTCTCCCAGACTGTCTCGCCGGTCAGCTTGTTAAGGGCCACCAGAGTGCTTTTGGCCCCTCCCGGGGTGCAGATCACCTTGTCGCCATCCACCAGCGGAGATTCCCGGTAGCTCCACATCGGGATCGCCCCGCCGAAATCCTTGACCAGGTCCTTCTGCCACAGCACCTTGCCGTTCTCCCGATTCAGGCAGGCCAGATTCCCGCCCATCCCGAGCACATACAGGCGCTCGCCGTCCACGGTCGGCGTGCACCCCGGACCTTCCTTGGATTGCGGCATCCGCTGCGCGTGGGTCTCACCCAGCGGCGTGGACCACAACTCCTTGCCGTCTTTTTCAGAGAGACACCAAACCAGATCCTTCTGGTCACGGCTTCCCATGCCGTAGATTTTCCCGCCGGCGATTGAGGGGGCGCTGTCCCCGCCACCCAGCTTTTCCACCCGCCATTTCAGGGCCGGTCCCCCTTCGGGCCACTTTTGCAGCAACCCTTTTTCCTGGGAGGTTCCATCCCGGTTTGTGCCATTCCAGTGGGGCCAGTCCTCACCCCGGGCAAGTGGCGACAAGGGACTCAAAAGCACGGCGGCTGCAACCATTCCGGCGCGGCGCAAATATCCAGGGCGGGGCAATGTTGGCATGGAAACATCCTTCGCTGGGGAGTGAATGGAC
>CAWUOE010000517.1:0-2865 GCA_963923355.1 uncultured Gemmataceae bacterium
ACCCCCAAACCACCGCGGCAATGGGGCTTTACGAGGAGGCCTTCACCTTGGAGGGGTTGTCGGAAGGTCCGGCCACTGTCGAACTGGTGGCCGAGGCGAACGCAACAGCTGGCCGAACCCGGCAGACCGCCCGGGGTGTGGACCTGATACTCCTCACTCGCGACCTGAAGGACGCCTGGCGCCCGTATCATGCAAAACAAACTCCTCAATATCCAATTTTAGACCTGGTGCGCGATCTCCAGCCCCCCCGTTGGGAGGTCCGCTTCCGCCACCAAGGCGACAAGCCGGCCAGCCTCTCGGCCACGCACCTGCTCACCCGTCAGCCCTGGGGCTCCTCCACCGGTCCCCTGTTGGCCAAGGGGGCTGACACCCTGGGCCAGCTTCCACCCGGCCAGTGGAGCGACTGGGTCGCCATCCCCCTGAAGGACACCACCGGTTCCGGCATGACCGTTTTCAACGGGCCCGATGCCCCCACGGAGGTGGAAATCCGTCCAGCAGGCGGCGGTGCTGTCACCCGCCTGGAGGGGAAAAAATCGGTCCGGGTATTCCTCCCGCCCTACCCCGCCTGGAACGAGTCGCCCTCGGCGGCTGAGGCTGTCCAAGAAGCTGTCCTCAAGGCTCTGGCCAGTGGCAAGCCACCGGGCAAACAGCCAACGCTGCCCCTCGTCCTTGGCGGCAACCTGCCTGCCGGTGCTGAGGGTGCCTACGGCCTCAACTACGCCAGACTGCATGGCGCCCTGGGCTTGGTCGCATGGCACCCAGGCAACAGCGGTCCCAAATGGCGTGACAACCTGAAGGCGGCTGGTGCCCCGGAACCACAATCCGCAGGCGTGGCCGCGCAGGACAATCCGCCGCTGGCCCGCAATGTCGAGCCGGCCAAGCTCCAACTCAAGCGCGAGGGCCTGCTCGACCAGGCCGCCTGGTACGATCATGGCGACGACTGGAACCTGGCCTCCTGGGTACGCCTGTACCTCGAGGAGGAGGTCTCGAAGGCGCGCGACAAACACCAGAAGCAGACGCCCGAAAAATTGCTCAACAAGCTCTGGGTCGAATGGCTGCAGAAAAACCGCGCCACCGCTCGACTGCAGGATTACTGGATCTCCCAATGGGGCATTTTTGACCGTCAAAGGCTGAAACCGGATGCCTCGGCCGAGGCGGCTCGCGCCCACCCGGCCCTCTACCTTGACTCACTGGCTTTCTACGAGGACCTCATCCTCCCCTGGCTGTCCGAGGGCGCCATGAGGGTCCGCCGGCAACTGGGCAAAAATGTCCGTGTGGGTGGCACCCTCGCCACGGGTCCCGAGGGCCTTCTCGATCCGGTGGCGCTGAAACTGGTCAGTTCCAAGGCGACCGACTGGCTTCGCCCCGCCGGTCCCTCCTGGCGCCAGGGGCTCTACGGGTCGGTGGCGGCAGGCCTGGTGGATGAGGACTGCCGCGCCATCCTCCGCGGCAACGAACGCGGCTTGCTGCGCCCGCAGATCCCAGCCACCTCACCCGGCGGCTCCACGGACGACTTCCTGCGCGAGGCCTTCACCCACCTGGCCCACGGCGCCCGGGCTATCGACATCGCCGGCGTGGGCATGGAGGAAACCCAGCCCGAACAGCACATCGATCACCGCGACACCCGCCGTTTCCAGGCGGTGCGCGATCTCACCCACGCCGTTGGTTTCGTCGAGGAGATTCTTGCTGACGCCACCCCGGCCAAGTCCCAGGTCGCACTGCTGCTGAGCGAAACCACCCTCCGTTGGGATGTCGCGGGCGTTTCACGGGAACGGGGCGAACCGGCCTGGAACGACACGCTGTCCGGCAAGCCGCGCACCACCTACCAGCTCGACCGCCAGGGCATCCACGCCACCCTCACCGCTTTGGGCGTCTGTCCCGATGTGGTGCTGGAAAGCGAGTGCACCCCCGAGGGGCTCGCCGGACGCAAGCTGCTGATCGTGGCCGGCGACTGCCTGACCGATGACCTGGCCAACCGGCTCGAGGCTTGGGTCCGCCAGGGTGGCACCGTACTTGCCACCGCCTCGGCGGGTCGGTTCGACGCGCGGCGCCAACCGCACAAGGCCTTCGATCAGCTCCTCGGTTTCGCCAAGCGCGTCAGCGCCGAGCAGGACAGTCTGGTCCGAAGCCGCTGGGAACTGCCCGGCCTCACCACGGTGGACGCGATTGCGGGTCCCTCGTGGTTGCTGCCCGCACTGGCGGTGCACGAACGCGTGGAACCCGCCGAAGGCACCGAGGTGGTCGCGCGGTTCCAGTCCGACAACTCCCCCGCTGTCTGCCTGCGGCGCGTGGGTGAAGGCAAGGTGATCAGCGTGTCCGCCCTGCCCGGTCTGGCGGCGTTGTGGACTGCCTCCCAACCCGCCGAGGCACCCGATCTGGCCGCGCGCGCCGCCTCCTCCCCCTTGCGTCTGGACCCCGGAGCCCGCCACCTGCTGGAAGAAACCCTGAACGCTGCCGCCGTCACGCCCGCAGTGCGGGTGGAGCTCGAGCCCGGCAAGCACCTGGTTGACACCCGCCTGCTGGAATCTGACAAAGGTTTCGCCCTGCCGTTGGCGCACCATGGCAAACAAGTGACCGTACCGGTGACAGTAAGGGTGCGCCTGCCTCAGGCCCCGGCCAAAGTCTCCAGCGCCTGGCATGGCGGCCTGCCATGTGAATACACAAACGGCGAGGCGGTCATCACCCTGCCCTCCTTGGCGGCGGTGGATATGCTCAAGATTGAGCCCAGCAAGTGAAAAATGGGTAGTTTGGAAAAAATAATCTGCCTGAAACCGGCCAACGCCGGCTTCATTTCTTTCATGAAAAACGCCTGAATGATCCCGTCCGACCGACTGGCCGATAAGGGATAAATGCCGACAAGGATCG
>CAWUOE010000518.1:0-2859 GCA_963923355.1 uncultured Gemmataceae bacterium
CTCTGGAGCAGGGGACGGAGGTCCAGCACGGCGCTGGCGCAGGCGCGCAACTCGCCGCCGATGGTCTGCTCGACAGTGGCCACCTCCACCCGCACCCCCTTGCGGCGCAGGCTGAGGCCCAGGTGGGCGAAATCAGGGTCGCCTGTCAGCAGGACCACGGTGTCGGGCTTGATCTGCTGGACCAGATCCATGGCGTCGACAGCCATCAGCAGGTCGACATCGGCCTTGTAGTGGTTGTCGCCGGAGGGGACGCCGTCTTTGGTCATGACCAAGAAGCCGTGGATGCGCAGCCAGTGGACGAAACGCAGCTTGCGGGCGCGCAGTTCCTGGAACTCGGGCACGAAAATGGGAGGCAGGCCGACGTAGACGACGATCTCGCCCTGGTTTTCGGGGGATTCGCCCTCGTCGAGCAGGTATTCGCGCACGGCCAGCCAGTCGATGCTCTTGTTCATGGCGCGGGCGGCCGCCAGCAGGTGGGATTCGTCCACCAAGGCAAGGATTTTTTGGCCGGGTTTGAGGGAGGAGGCTGGGTTGGTTGCCATCACCATTTTCCTGAATCAAGGTTTCGCGCGGACCATCCCGTGAAGAGGCGAGGTGCGTTGTTTTGTCGCAGGCGCATTTTCCGGGAACGATAGTTCTCTTAGTGATATAAAAATTGCGGCAGACAGGCAAGGTGAGCGGATTTACAAGGTTTTTCCGGGCCAAGCGGTGCCGGGGACGGGGGGCTTGCGGCCGGTGCCATAGGCGGAAAGAACCCGCTGCACCAACGGGTGGCGGACGATGTCGCGCTCGTCGAGGCGGACAACGGCGATCCCCTCCAGCCCGTCGAGCCGCTCCACCGCGTCGATGAGGCCGCTTTCCACATTGGGCGGCAGGTCGATCTGGGACATGTCGCCGGTGACGATGATCTTGGAGCCGTTGCCCATGCGGGTGAGGAACATCATCATCTGCGAGACGGTGGTGTTCTGTCCCTCGTCCAGGATGATACAGGCGTTGTTCAGCGTGCGGCCGCGCATGTAGGCCAGCGGGGCGATCTCGATGACATCGCTCTCCACATAGCGCTTCACCTGCTCGGGGTCCATCAGGTCGTTGAGGGCATCGAACAGGGGGCGCAGGTAAGGGTTCACCTTGGCGGCGATGTCGCCGGGCAGGAAGCCGAGGCGCTCGCCCGCCTCCACCGCGGGGCGTACCAGCACAATCTTCTTCACCGCGCCGCTGCGCAGAAGGCTGACGGCCATGGCGACGGCCAGCCAGGTTTTGCCGGTGCCCGCCGGGCCGGCGCAGAGCACCATCTCGCGGTCGCGCAGGGCGTTGAGGTAGCGCGTCTGCCCCTCGGTGCGCGCGCGGACAGACTTGAGCGGGCCGGCCGCCGTCGGGCTGGGTACGGTGGGACCCTCGCTTGCCAGCGTGAGGACGCGCTCGGGATGGCCGCCGGCCACCTCCAGCGCTGCGCGCACCATCTCGATGTCGAGGCTGCCGTGCTTGCGCAGGGAGGTGCGCAACTGGTTGAACAGGCGCATGGCGGAATCAACCGCCTCCTCCTCGCCCTTGATGACCACCTGCTCGCCGCGCCCGATGATCTGGACACCCAGCGCCTGGCGGATCTCGCGCAGGAACTGGTCGCGGTTGCCGAACAGCAGCACGGCCTCGTCGCGGCTGTCCAGAATGAGCGTGGCTTCCTTCATGGGCGTTTGTTCCACGGTGACCTGGGTATCCCCCCCTGTTTTATTTTAGAAGTAAGAACCCCCGTAACTGCGGGTGTCACCACGAGAAATCAGCAAAACGGGGGGCCAGCCAGATCCAGGCGACCGGTGCGGCGAACAGGATGGCATCCACCAGGTCGAGCATGCCGCCGAAGCCGGGCAGCCAGTTGGCGGCGTCCTTGATGCCCAGGTCGCGCTTGATCATCGATTCGGCCAAATCGCCCAGCGCGCCGGCCAGACCGACCGTGAGGCCGAAGCCGGCTGCCCAAAGGGGGTGAAATTGCAGGCCGGTGAGCCCGGCCGTCAGCCGCCACAACAGCAGGCTGACCAGCGTGGAGAGCACCAGGCCGCCCGACAGTCCCTCCCAGGTCTTCTTGGGGCTGAGGACGGGGGTCATCCGGTGGCGGCCGAAGAATCGCCCGGTGAAGTAGGCGCCGATATCGCAGCACTTGGTGGTGAAGATGGTGGCCAGGATGCAGGCCAGACCGATGGCGGCATTGTCATGACCCACCCAGCGCAGGGTGATGAGGCTGGCCGGCAGCAGGCCCAGGTAGGCCATGATGAACACCACCGCCGCCAGACGGGCCACCACGCCGGCCGGCCCGTGGTAAAACCGCATCGCCACCAGGAACAGGATGACCACCAGACCGATGAAGGTGGCCAAAAGCGTGAGGGCGCGGTGGTGCTCCAGCCAATCCAGGCCGGGCAGCACGGGGAGCCAGCAGCAGGCCACCAGGGCCGCCACGCAGAGCACCGCGGTGATGGGATGGGGTTTGTTGTCCTCGGGCAGCAGGTGTGCCAGCTCCCAGGCCGCCATGCACAAGCCGCCCAGACTGAGGGCCAACAAGCCCAGCGACCACGGGTAGGTGAAGTAATCGAAAGTCAGGAGGCCCAGCACCACCACCGTGAGCGTGACACCGGTGATGATGCGGGTCAGCATGGGTTGGATTGCCCGGGCAGGCCGCCGAAACGGCGCTGCCTCAGGCCATAGTCGGCCAGGGCGCTGTGCAGGGTGGGGATGTCGAACTCAGGCCAGCAGCGCTGGGTGACCCACAGCTCGGCGTAGGAGATCTGCCACAGAAGGAAATTGCTGACGCGCATCTCGCCGGCCTGTCTCTTATACACATCTGACGCTGCCGACGATACTCCTTGTGTA
>CAWUOE010000519.1:0-2845 GCA_963923355.1 uncultured Gemmataceae bacterium
CAGGCGATTCGTACCCCAGGCATAGGGGCGAGCGCTTTTGCCAGTGCCTTGCCCCGGGTACCCATACCCATGATGCCAACCGTCACCTGTGAGGCGCTTTCCGGGGCGCTGGCACGGATGGCGGTGGAGGAAATGGCGGCAACGGAGGCCCCCAGGAAATGGCGCCGATTCATGAATGTTCCTCCGCAGGTTCGGTATTCAAGCCGGGCCCCTTGAGGCTTTCTGTCCGAATCAATCCGTCCTGGACAACGAACAGGCCGGGGTGCTGTTTTTCCCAGGCGGTATTGGCCGCTGGCATGTATTGGCGAGCATTGGCTTCCAAGGCGCTCATTCCCGGGATGTGAGCGGCCAATCCCGCCGACTGTACCAGTGACATACCCGGGCAAGTCAGGTCCTGCACGCAGAGGAACATTCCCCATTTGCGTGCCGCGGCCGCCATCAAAAGCGATTGGGTTTGGCCCTTGCAGGCTTTCAGTGCAGCCCCGGTGTAGCCCATTTCCCGGGCCAGCCTGAGGGATTCGAGATCAACCAGGGATTCATCGATCACCACAGGCACCAGCGCGCTTGCCTGGTGCATCCGATTGGCCCGGTCGCCCCGAAGGTCCCTTTTGGTGGGTTGCTCGATATAGGAAATGCGGCTGAAGGCTTTTGGATTCTTTTCCTTCAATTGGTTGAGGAATTCCAGCAATGACTCAGCCGATGGGCATTTCTCGTTGAAATCCAGGGAGTAGTGCCATTTTTTCCGGCCCAGGGCTGCCTGTGCCCGGGCCGCAACTGTTTCAACACCCAGCACGCGCCCCACATCCCAAGAAATATCCTCCCCGCTCAGTTTGATTTTCAGATGGGTCAGACCGTTGTAAGGGATCCAGTCTTCCAGGGTTTCAGGAAAACCGTCCTTAAGCGGTGATGCCACATCGGTTTTTCCAAGCGGATCCAAAGCCCCCACCAGGTGGTAGAGCGGAAGGGTCGGTGTCGGGGTGGTTCGCACGTGCTGGTCCATCGTTTCTCCCCGGAATTCCTCTCCCAAAAAAGGTGAGAGATCCCCTGGCAGGTACTCAGGGCCGTAGCATTTCCAGGTACTGGCATCGTGGAGCTTTCCGTAGGCATCATGAACTGCGGCATCAAAAGGGCTGTTGGCAACCATGGCCGCCAGCAACGGGATCGGTTCCGAAAGCTCCAAAGTTTCGGTGGCTCGGACAGCGATCTGAGCTAGTTCCAGGTCGATTCGATGGCCCAACTCGATCGGGTGGCCCCACTCGTTCTGTGTACGCCAGGTCTTGGCGGCCAAAGCGCCGCAAAGTCGAAGGGCTTCCAGCGTTTGCGGATAACTCAAGGACTTGCTGGGGAACGACCAGACATTTCCCAGGGGCATGGAGCCCCAGCCTGTGGCGGACTTGCCGTCCGGCAGTCGCGCGAGGATGCTGGCGGTCAGCAGGGTGGCTTTGTCCACCGCGGTCCCGCCGAATTTGATGGGAGTCCGGTAGGCGAAATCTTGTGTGCTGAAATCCACGCGCTCAATGCGCATATCGGTGGGGCGCATTCCGGGCTCCTTGATTCGGCCCAAGGGTTTTGGTGCAGCATACGCCCAATGCTACCGTGATGGGAGCGTTTTCGTTTATTAGTTGGTAGGGCGTGGTGGAATCGGATCAATAAGGGGGTTGGGCAATGATTGGACTGCTGTTTTTGTGCCTGTTTCAGGACGCTGGCACCGGGGAAGCCCTTGCCAAGGCCAGATTGGATCTACGGGCTGGGAAATACAGCACCGCTGTGATCAGCCTTCGGGAGTTGGGGGCCAAACAGCCGAATTCAGCCGAGGTTTTCGACATGCTGGGAACCGCGGAATTCATGGTCGGGCAAGCTGCGGATTCCTGCAAGGCTTTTGATCGGCAGATCAAGCTGCGTCCCGAGGATGGACCGGGGCATTGGCGTCGTGGAATCTCGCTGTATTACGCTGGAAGGTACGCGGAAGGCCAAAAACAATTTGAGGATTACCAGAGTGTGGACGGTAATGACGTGGAGAACACCGTCTGGAAATTGATGTGCCAGGTCCGCGCCCCCGGGCAAACCCTCGAAAAAGCCCAAAAAGAGATGCTGCCCATAGGTTTGGACCGTCGCGTCCCCATGATGAAGGTTTTGGACATGTTTGCCGGCAAGGCGAAACCGGCGGAAGTCGAACAATTGGCCCAGAAAACAGGGGGTGTTCAAGCGGATTCCGCGAAATTCTATGGCAATCTGTACCTTGGCCTGTGGGAAGACCTGATGGGTCGGTCAGATTCTGCCGCCTCTTATTTGGAAAAAGCATCCATGGGAACCGGAGGCAGCGAGTACATGCGGGATGTTGGCAAGGTTCACTTGAAATTGCTCAAGGATAAAAAGCTTCCATGGCAAAAACCCTGATTTTTGCCTCTTCCCAAACACCCAGAATCCTTGTTAGGTCAGTTTGCAGGCGGTATTCTTGGTGTTACGTGCACCCGTAGCTCAGTGGATAGAGCGACGGTTTCCTAAACCGTAGGTCGCAGGTTCGATCCCTGCCGGGTGTATTCGATAGCTGGTCTTTTGCCGTGGATTATTTTTCTATCTGCTGATTTATTTTTTTCGGTTTTACCCTCCACACTGCTTTTCCTACAGGTTTTCCCCGGGTTAGGATGTAGGTCCTACCTGTGGATGTCCATGCTTGCAAGGAATCTCCCATGCGTTATGTGGCGCGCGCTACTTTGGTTGTTTTGGCGGCACTTGGTTGCTGCATGCTGGATTACCGGCGCGCCTGTGGTCAGGGGGAAGGAACCGGGGGAGCCCCTTTTGAATTTTTCAAGGGCTGTCTCTTATACACATCTGACGCTGCCGA
>CAWUOE010000520.1:0-2833 GCA_963923355.1 uncultured Gemmataceae bacterium
CTGGTGACGATCAGCCGGTGCAGGCGTCGCATGCTCCAGGGAACCGACTTGGGATCGGTGCCCTCGGAGGGGTGCATCAGTTCCATGGCCAGCCAGTCGAGCAGTTCCTGGTTGGCAGGGAGCTTGCCCGAGCGGCCGAAGTCGTGCGTGGAGGCGACGAGCGGTTGGCCGAAATGCCAGCCCCACAGGTGGTTGACGGCCACCCGGGCGGTGAGGGGATTGGACGGATCGGTCAGCCAGCGTGCCAGCGCGGAACGCCGTCCGGTGCTGGTGACGGTCTCATAGCGAGGCCCCAGCGGGCTGTAGGTGTCGCCGGGGTTCTCCAACGCCTTGGCTGCGCTGGCGACCCTGGTCTTGGCTTCTTCCAGCGCCTTGGTGGCGGCGGTCACGCCCTCGGGTTTGCCCGCCTTGGTGGCGGCGGCCAGGGCCTGTTCCTTGTCCACCACGGTGGCGCGGGCCTGGTCGGTGGTGGCTTGCTTCTCCGCCCAGGCGGCCAGGTGCGCTGTTTGGGATGGATCGCCTTTCTGGCGATAGCGGGCATCATCGGCCTGGATTCGCAGTTTCAGGGCGTGAAGGGCGGCTTGGGCCGCAAGCAACCGGGCCTGGGCCAGCGCCTCGCCTGGGGCATCCTTGGCGGCGCGCACCTTGTCGAGGGCGGCTTTGGCCTCGTCGCGTGCCTTGACCAGCCTGGCGGTCTCCTCGTGGCGCACATGGTCCCGCAGGCCGGGGTACCAGGATTCCGCGGGCAGCCTCACCTCATTGACCTGGAACACGCCGCCCAATGCGGCAGGTACCCCGGGAGGAATAACGGGGGCATCCTTCGGGATATTGCGCTCATCGCCGCGGCTGTACTTGCGGGTGGGGGCGGTCAGGCGTTCATCCATGACGCGGACCATGCCAGTGGTGATGGGCTTGTAGGCGGCCCCGTACGCGTATTTGGGATAGACGCCGGGATCCTCCTCGCCCGGCCAGCGGTCATGGCGGATCTCCACGGGTTCAAAAATGGCGCGGAAGCGGAAGTAATCATCCTGGCTGATGGGATCGTACTTGTGATCGTGGCAGTGGCAGCAGTTCATGGTGAGGCCCAGGAAGGCCTTGGCGGTGTGCTCGACGCTGTCGCGCATCCAGTTGTTGTAGTTCCAGCGGAAGAAGTTGCGGACCACGAAGCCGGTGGCCGGCTGGTCTTCCAGGGACTGCGGTGCCAACTCGTCGGCGGCCAGCATCAGGCGCACCATGTCGTCGTAGGGGCGGTCGCGGTCCAGCGAGCGGACGATCCAGTCGCGCCAGCGCCAGATCTGGCCGTAGCTGTTCAGCACATCGGGCACAGTGCGGCGGCCGTACCAGTCGCTGTAGCGCCAGACATCCATCCAGTGGCGGGCCCAGCGCTCGGCGTGGCGGGGATCGGCTAGTAGCTGGTCCACCACGCGCTCGTAGGCATCGGGCCGGGTGTCGGCCAGGAAGGCGCGCAGTGCGTCGCGGGTGGGGGGCAGGCCGATCAGGTCGAGGTAGACCCGGCGCAGCAGGGTTTCCCGGTCGGCCACCGGCAATGGTTGGATGCCCAGTTTCTGATGGCGCGCAGCAACCAGCCTGTCGAGGGGGTTGGTGTTCCATGCCGGGTCGGGCGCCGGCGGTGTGACGGGCCGGACCGGTTTTTGGAAGGCCCAGTGATCTTTGGGATCCGCCTCGGGCTTTTCGTCGGGCGGACCCGCAGCCCCGGAGGCTATCCAATCCTTCAGCCAGCCGACCTGTTCGGGGGTGAGTGGCATTCCCTCGGGGGGCATGCGCCCCGGCTCATCTTCCCCGCGGCGCACCCTTTCCAGCAGGGGGTTGTCCTGGGCATTGCCATGCATTTCCCACGGGCCGTTGCGCCCGCCTTTGCGGGCCAGGTTTGCCGTGTCCAGCCGGAGCTTGCCTTTTTGGGCCAGGGCGCCGTGGCAGGCCAGGCAGCGCTCGCGCAGCAGCGGCTTGATCTTGTCCTGGTAGAGATCGTTTGCCCGAACCGACCCGGCGCAGGTCAGGCAAGCGAGCAACAGGGCTGCATGTCGCAACGGGACCAGCATGGGCAAACCCAGGGGGAACGGGAGCCGTAGGACTCGGCAGGCGGGTGTTCAGTATCGCAAATATTGGGCGGCAAAACAGTATTATTTTGCGGGTGGCCAGGGTGGTTTGGGGGGAGGGATTATTGCCATTTTAGACAGAAAAATCAGGAGTTCGTCATGCTGAATAACCAGCATCCCTCCCTCCGATAAACCGCTTGGATAGTTCACTTTTTTATGACCGGGGTAAAAACTGTGGATATGTAAGGCCATCTGACCGGCTTTGGTGACAAGTTCTAGCGTAGTTTTCTGCAGGGCCGACACGCCTGACCATCCCCTGTCTGGCAGATTTTGAGGGAATGGTCAGGGCGGAATATCATCCCTTCTCAAGCGGCCCAGTCCGATTCTTTTCCTCAGGGTCCAACTGCTCCTCGCCAGCCACAGAAACTTCCAGAATGGTTTGGTTCAAGGGTTCCCCTCCAAACTGGCCGAAACTGGACTGCGCAAAAAGCGCCGCACCCAACATAGCTTCCACGGACGACAAACCACGAAACATTGTCTGACCCTCCTTGACCTTCCCCCCGGTTTGTTGCCAACGACTAATTTAGTCCACAAGCCAAGCCGTGGATACCCTGTGTCTCCGAATTGGGGAGCGGAGCGAGTCCAATCGGAGACACAGGTAATGTTGCTTCCGGTGCTGGCGGCATATACCCGAGCCCGGAATGTGGCCGTTCCGTGTTGTTGACCTTTCCCCCCAAAACGCGTCCAGGTCCTGAGATAATTTGTCAGGTCCTAGA
>CAWUOE010000521.1:0-2825 GCA_963923355.1 uncultured Gemmataceae bacterium
GCCGCTGGCGGTGGAGCGATGGGGCAACCGGGTACCCCGTTTTCTGGCCCGGCTTGCCCGGGAATCGGCCCGTTGGTCCCGTGACCACCGAAGCCGGTTGGACCGGATGATCGCCTCCTGGGAATTACCCAGGGCGGGCAGCCGGGTGGTCTGGCATTTGGGCAAGGCAAAAATAAAAAAGACAAGGGTATTGGCGGATTGCCTGCACAGGCTCTGGGAACGGGAAGGCTGGCCGGCCAGGGAATGGTCGGCCCTTCGTTTCCAGCGGCTTGCCCGGTTCCTCCGCGGAAAAGGTCCGCTGGAAAACCTGCCGCTGGGCTGGGAAGTCTATCTCGACGAACATGTGGTCCGGTTCGATCCGCCCCCTTCCTGGCCGGGAGGGCAAACGGACCGGCCCCATTGAAAGGTGAAACACGGATGTCCGTCACGGCTGTCAGCCAAAACCTCGATCCCAACGCGTCCATCCCGGTGCGCCGGGCACTGATCTCCGTCAGCGACAAAACCGGCCTGGTTGAACTGGCAAGGGTGCTTGCCGAACAAGGTGTGGAGCTGGTTTCCACCGGTGGCACCCACAAGGCCCTGGCCGACGCCGGGCTGAAGCCGCGGGAGATCTCGGAGTTGACCGGTTTCCCGGAAGGACTGGGAGGCAGGGTCAAAACCCTGCACCCCTTCGTTCATGGCGGCTTGCTGGCCCGCCGGGGGCTGGCCGAGGACGAGCAGTTTGTCGCCGCACAATCGGTCCCATGGATCGACCTGCTGATCTGCAATCTCTACCCGTTTGAGAAGGTCACCAGCGATCCGGACTGTCCCTGGGACACGGCGATTGAAAACATCGACATCGGGGGGCCGGCCATGGTCCGCTCGGCGGCCAAGAACCACGCGCATGTCGCCGTGCTGACAGACCCGTCGCAATACGCCTCCTTCGCCTCGGAAATCATCGCCGGGAAGGGAACCGTTCCCCGGGCCCTCTGCCGCCGGCTGGCCACGGAGGCCTTTGTGCGGATCGCCAGCTACGATGTGGCCATCGCGCGCTATCTGACCGAGAGGCAGGACACCCAAACCGGCAGGTTGCTGTTGGACCTGCCGGAGATATCCAGGCTGCGCTACGGCGAGAACCCCCACCAGTCGGCGACGCTGTACGGCCACCGTCGGGCGGGCACCCTGGCCGCGGCGGCGGTGCTGCACGGCAAGGAGATCAGCTACAACAACTGGCTGGATCTGGACGCCGCCTGGTCGATTGTCAACGGGCTTCCAGCCCCGACTGCGACCGTGATCAAGCACACCAACCCCTGCGGCGCGGCCGTGGCCGAATCTTTGGAAAAGGCCTTCCTCGCGGCCTACGACGCGGACCCGACCAGCGCCTACGGTGGCATTGTCGGCCTGAACCGGGAGGTGGACGCGGCGACGGCCGAGGCGATGGCCCTGCCCGGAAGGTTCCTCGAATGCATCGTCGCCCCGGGCTTCACCGCCGAGGCCCTCGAAATCCTGACCACCAAACCCTCCTGGAAAAAGAACGTGCGGCTGGTGGCTGTCGGATCGGCCCAATCACCCGACGGCCAACCGGTCGAGTTGCGATCGATCGACGGGGGGGTGCTGGCCCAGACCAAGGACCTGGCCAACGAAGGGACCTCCGGCTGGAAAACCGCTTCCCGGAGAAAGCCAAGCCCGGTCGAATCCCGCGATCTGGAGCTGGCGTGGAAGCTGGTGGCCCAGGTGAAGAGCAATGCCATCGTGCTGGTGAAGGACGGTTGCCTGGTCGGGGTGGGGCAAGGCCAGACCAGCCGGGTGGAATCGGTCAGGCTGGCCATCGCCAAGGCGGGTGGGAAAGCCAGCGGCGCCGTGCTGGGATCAGACGCCTTCTTCCCGTTCCGCGACGGGGTGGATGAGGCGCTGAAAGCCGGGGTGAAGGCCTTTGTCCAACCGGGCGGATCCATGCGCGACGCCGATTCCGTCGCCGCCTGCGACGAGGCGGACGCGACGATGATTTTCACCGGCGTGCGCCACTTCAAGCACTGAGCAAGCGGGCCGCGCCTAGGCCGTGGGGAAACGGAAGGCCGCGGCTGTGTCCCAATCCGCCTCGCCGCGGGCCAGGGCGGCATCCTGCAGGGCCGCCACCTGGGAGGTCACGGCCAGGGTGATCCCGGCCGAGCCGGCCGCCTCCTGCATCAACCGCACATCCTTGCGCGCCATGGCCACGGTGAAATCCGGCGGGCTGAATTCCCCGGAGGCAACCCGGGCCCCAAGGGCCGGCAGGGAGGCGCCCGGATTGCAATCCTGGAAGGTGACCAGTGCGTCCTTGGGCGAGATGCCCGCCGATGCCGCCAAGCGGAAAATATCGGCTACCAGCCCGTACTGGCCCAGGAAGGCGAGGTTGCCGATCAGCTTGTGCACGGCAGCCAACTGGGGAGCCTCGCCAAGGTAGATCACCTTGCCGGTCATCCGGCCCAAATCAGGAAGCACCCGGGAAACCCATTGGTGTTTGCCGGAGACGAGGATGAAGCCCTCCCCGGCCAGGGCATTGCCCGGGGACATCATCACCGGCGCGTGCAGGTAGACACCGCCGCGGCCGGCCCAACGATCGCTGCGCCTGCCGGTGGGTTCGGGCAGGGTGGTGGAGTGATCGAGAATCCAGCAATCGGCTGGGACTTTTCCGGCCAACGGCTCCAACGTCTCATCGACCGCCTGGTCATCGGACAGGATCAGGTGGATGCGATCCACGCCCTCCACCGCCCCGGCCGCGGTGGGGCAGGGGACCGCACCCTCGGAGCGCAGGGCTTCCGCCTTGGCGGGTGTGCGGTTCCAGACCCGGACCTGATGCCCCTGGT
>CAWUOE010000522.1:0-2820 GCA_963923355.1 uncultured Gemmataceae bacterium
TGCCCTGCTTGACACCTTTTTCAACATCCTTGCGCAGGCGCTCCATGAGATCCTCACCCGAATACTGGACGGAGGTCAGCACCTCGCGGACGGTGTCACCCTTGATGACATCCTCAATGATGGGATCGCCGTCCTCGTCGAGCCGCACATGGACGGCGTTGGTATCGCCGAACAGGTTGTGCAAGTCACCCAGGATCTCCTGGTAGGCCCCGATGAGGAAGGCGCCGAGATAGTAGGGCTTTCCGTTGTATTCGTGCAACTCGAGGGTATTGCGGACATCCTTGAGATCGATGAAGGTGTCGATCTTGCCGTCGGAGTCGCAGGTGATGTCACCTAGGACGGCCCGGCGCATGGGGCGCTCACCAAGGCGATGAATGGGAGCGATTGGGAAAAGCTGCTTGATGGCCCAAGAATCGGGCATGGACTGGAAAATAGAGAAATTGCAGAAGTAAGTATCTGAAAGAAGTGACTCGAGGCCCTCAAGCTCCTCGGGCGCGGAGTCATCCTTTCGGGCGATGCGGTGGATCTTGGAGCAGATGGCCCAGAACAGCCTTTCGGCCAAGGCACGCATGTCGAGAGAGACGCCACCGAGATTGAACAGGTTGACCACCTCATCGACGTGCTGGACCGCGTCGTGGTAGGACTCGAGGAGGTTTTTCTTCTTCATCTCCTGCAGGATGGCGACCAGGTCCTGAATCTGACTGGGCGCGTTGACCGGCAGTTCATCCGGGATGGCTGAATCCTCGTCGCGGTCAAGCCTTGAGACACCGAGGACATCAAAAACCAGCAGGCTGTGGTAGGCGACCACGGCGCGGCCGGACTCGCTGATGATGGTGGGGTGGGGCACGCCGGACTCGTCGCACACGCTTTTGACGCGGAAGACGACATCGTTGGCGTATTCCTGGAGCGTGTAGTTGATGCTGGACTCGAAATCACTCTGGGAGCCGTCGTAGTCGATTCCCATGCCGCCGCCGACATCGAGGAACTTCACGCCCGCTCCGAGGCGGTGCAATTCACAGTAAACCCGGGCCGCCTCGGTGAGCGCATTCTTGATGCTGCGGATGTTGGTGATCTGGCTGCCCAGATGGAAGTGGACCAGCTGGAGGCAATCAGCCATCCCCTCGGCCTTGAGCAGTTCGAAGGCTTCGATCACCTCGGTGATGGTGAGGCCAAACTTGGAGCGGTAGCCGGCGCTAGAGCGCCACCGGCCAGCCCCTTTGGCTGCCAGCTTGACCCGCACACCGATGGCGGGTTTCACGTCGAGGTCCTTCGCGTGGCGGAGGATCAATTCCAGTTCGGTGAATTTCTCCACGACCGGGATGATCTGCTTGCCGAGCTTGCGCGCCATCATGGCCATGCGGATGAACTCGTCATCCTTGAAGCCGTTGCAGATGATGGGGACATGGCCATTGACGAGACTGAGGACGGCGAGAAGCTCGGGCTTGCTGCCAGCCTCGAGCCCGAAGCTGAACTCCTTGCCGTAGTTCAGGATTTCCTCAACCACCTGGCGCTGCTGGTTGACCTTGATGGGATAAACGCAGTGGTATGAGCCGCCGAATTCGTGATCCTTGATGGCCTTCACGAAAGCGTGGTTCATCTCACCGACGCGATGGCGGAGGATGTCGTTGAAGCGAATAAGGATGGGGAGCTGGATCCCCCTGGCCTGGAGCTCTTCGATCAGCTTGGGGAGATCGATGGCCTCCTCCGCGCGCTTGTTGGGCAGCACGGTCAGGTTGCCGGATTTGTTGACCCCGAAGTAGCCCTTGCCCCAGTTGCGGATCCCGTAGGTCTCCAGAGCGTCGGCGATTTTCCATTTGCCAAGAAGCTGCGCGTCAGCACCGCGACCCATCGGCCGGAATCCTCCATCGCCTTATCCACCTTCCGCACAGTCGCGGGACGGGGGGATTTGACGCATTCAACCACTATACGCAGATGGTTACCGGACGAAAGAGGGTTTGGCTTTCTGGCCACCATTTCAGTCAGGCCGGAGGGACCACGGTTGCCGCCGGATCAGTAATCGACGATCTGGCCCATGCGGGAGTTGGGGCTGGAGCTAGCCGCCTCGTGCACCTCGGCTCCCAACTTCTGCCTGGCCGCATCTTCCACCGCCACGAAGGTGGTTTTCAACTGGTCGAAGGCCTGGACTGTGCCGTCTTCCAGGCGATAAACCCATGCGTGGAGCCGGAGTTTGCCTTCCAGCAAGGCGGATTTCACAGCGGGTTGCTGGCGGACGTGTTCGAGTTGGAGCAGGGTGTTGAGCTCGACCAGGCGGGACAGCCGCTTGTCCGCCGGGAGGGTAGCACCCTCGCCATCGATCCAGGAGCGCAATTCCTCGGCATGGTTGAGCCAGCCGCGGACCAAGGGCAACGCGGTGAGAGCCTCGGGCTTCATCAGGCCGCCCATGGCACCGCAGTGGGTATGGCCGCAGACAAAAATATCCTTCACTTTCAAGTGCTTGACAGCGTACTCGATGGTAGCCGTCTCGCCGCTGGGCGAACCGCCCGGAGGAGGCACTATGTTGCCGGCGTTTCGAATGATGAAAAGGTCGCCGGGTTCGGTTTGTGTGAGCAGATTGGGATTCAGGCGTGAATCGGAGCAGGTGATGAACAAAGCTTGTGGGGATTGTCCATTGGCCAGTTTGCGGATAAGGGCTTCCTTCTCGGGAAGTACCTTGTCCCGGAATTTCATGAATCCTTCAATGATGCGGGTCACTGGTCCGTTCTCCGGGTTGAAACTGCATTAGTTTTCTAAAAATTCAGTTTAGGTCAAATCCGTGAATTATTGACCTATGATTCTTGCCCTGAAAGAGCCCGTTCAAAC
>CAWUOE010000523.1:0-2808 GCA_963923355.1 uncultured Gemmataceae bacterium
CCGCGTCCAATCCCTCTGCGGCCCGGGAATCCAAAAAAGCGGCCGGCTTGCCACCTGGGCTGCTGGCAACCTTGGAGGATGCCCTAAAAAAAGCCGCCGCTGGCGAACCTGTCATGGCGGCGGAACTGGCCAGACAGCTTCAACCCTGGCTAAAACGCGTCAGTGATTGATATCCATCATCCGCAGCAGGGTGAGCAGGATTTCGGAAAATAACAGGTAGCCTGTGCAGCCAAAGAACAGGACTGCGAAAATAATACGCAGGGAAACGGGAGAACCCGTCGGATCACCCGAGGCGATTTTTGCCTCATCTGTGAGGTTTTTCCCGTTTGCCTGCTTCAGGTCTCCCGGCTTGGAATTGCTCACTGTCCGAAGACCCTCCGCTTCAAGTCATTATAAATCACAAAGGCGAAAAGACTTAGAATGAGGGCCAGGCCGGCGTAATTGGCCACAGCGGAAACCCAGGGGGGCGGTGCCCGGCGTGCCACTGCCTCGTACAGCAGGAATACCATGTGGCCCCCATCCAGCAGCGGAATGGGAAGGAAATTCACCACGGCAAGGTTGATGGAAATGATGCCCAAAAACAGGATCAGCAGCAGCGGATCCTGGGCGGCTGAAAAGGCCTGGGCGGCAATCTCGATGGGTCCACCCAGACTATCAGTCGAGATATCCCTGGTAAAAATGCGGGCGATGTTCATGTAGATGGTTTGGACCCACCTGCGGGTCTGATGCCATCCCATGGTCAGGGCTTGGGGCAGGTTTTCCGCCTTTTCAACGTGCCAATCATCCTGAAAGAAAAAACCGCGTTCCGCCAGGGGCCTTTCGGGGTCCAAAGCGGGCTGGATCGTCACTTCCATGTCCTCGCCCGCCCTGCGAATTTTCAATTTCAGTTCGGTACGGGCCTCGCCACCCGCCCGCTGGTCCTGGATTTGCTCATCCAGCCAGGCGCCTTGATCCAAACGCGGTTCTATTCCCGCGGTCGGCTTGCCGGCCCCACGCACCCTTGTGGCCAAGTCAACCCATTTGGGAGCTGGTGGCTCGGGTGTCGCCGTGGCGGTTTTTTCAGCGTCACGCGGCTCCTTGTTTTTCTTTTCCAAGGTTTTTTGATTCGGGACGATCGCAACCTTTTCGATCCGGTCACCCGCTTTCAATGGGCTCTTTTCCGGGGCCATGGTAACGACAGTGTCCACCCGGTAGGCGATTCCCAATTCCGGGATGCTGGTGGGTGAGTCCTGGTAGATGGCAGATTCTTCGGAAGTGCTCCACCGTTCATCCCAGGCAAGGATCAGTGGGGCTTCCAAGGGCTTCGATTCCTGATGCTTGTGTTCCCGGTTCAAGCTCACCCGCACCTTGGCCCCCTTGCCGGCCGCCGCCACTTTCTGGCGCAACTGATAGGGCAGGGCGAGTGGGTCCACCGCTCCAGACGCCAGATCCAAAATCGCGGCAGGCCTGTCATCCGCCGTTAGCACTTCCAGCCGGGTTAGCTTGTCGCCTTCTTGAACCCCCATTTGTGCCGCGGAGGAACCGGTGCGGAGGGCGGCAACCAATCCCATGGAAAGGCGAGCGGGCAGGACGCGACGAAATGCCGGTGGAACCAGCGCCAGTACTTTGGTGGCGGGGCCTTCAGCCTCTTTCTTTCCGGGCTGGGCTTCAGGCTTTTGTTCCAATTCCAGAACAATCGGACTGCCAGCCAGCGCCTGGAGCCGATTCCGCCATTGGGTGTAATCTTTCACCGGAGTGAGTTGGAAAGGATTCGCCGGGTTGGCCGGGTCGCTCATGGCGATCACCCGGTCGTTGTAGGAAAGGCCACGGGCTGGCCACTCCAGTTCGACCCCCTCTTTGGGATTCATGCGGACCCGGAGGGATTTACCGGCGGCTTGCACCAGGGCTTTGGACAGTTCCTCGGCGACCTGAGCCGGGGTTTTTCCTTCCAAGTTTTTGTCGGCGATGGTTTCACCCCAGGAAGCGGGAAGCTGGCCGGCAGGCCAGGGGAGCAACCGCACGAGGGATGCCGGGCTGCCCGGATAAAACGGGCCGGTCAGTTCCCCGGTTGGCTGCTTTGGTATCAGCTCCAGCGTGCCTCCCAGATTTTTGGCGATGCCGATGACCGGGTTTTTCTGGTAGGCTCCCCGCTCCGGGGCGATGGACAGGGTTTCCTCGGTACCATCCGCCTGGCGGAGGCGGAAATCCACCGGCACACCGCTTCGGGACAGGGCCACTTCCATCCGCAGGTCATCGAACGAGGCGACATGTTTACCGCCGATGGATTGGACGGTCGCGCCGCTGCGCATGCCGGCTTTCCAGGCGGGGCCCCCGGATGCCACTTGCCATACGGTGGGGTCCACCTGCCTAAGGCCCTGGGTGCGGAAAACCAGCAGGAAGCACAACAGGCCGAAAAGGATATTCATCACCACCCCGGCAGAGATGATGAGCATCCTCTGAAAAACCGTTTTTTTCTTGAAGGAGCGTGGATTTTCCTCCTCCTCCTCCGAGCCCTCCCCAACCATTTGCACGTAGCCGCCCAAGGGCAGGGCTCCCACCATGTACAGGGTTTCACCCCAACGGAAGGAACAGCCTGGAAGGGCCGGCCCGAAACCGATGCTGAACGTTTTGACGTACACATCGCAAGCCTTGGCCGCGAGGAAGTGCCCCAGTTCGTGGACAAAGATCACCAACCCTAGGCCGGCGACCACCAAACCAGCCTGGACCAGGGCATACGGGCCCTGCTTCATCCACAGCCAACCGGCCCCCAATCCCAGAATGGCGAAAAACAAAGCGTTTTGGGCCAGCCACGACGCCGGGGAAACCGGA
>CAWUOE010000524.1:0-2806 GCA_963923355.1 uncultured Gemmataceae bacterium
AGCTCACGGATGCCGTTCCCTTCCAGTTGGAAGACCCCCTTGGCATCGCCCCTTTGGAGCAGCTTGTAAACATCAGGATCATTGAGTGACAGCTTCCGCAAATCTATCTGTTTGCCATGATTACGCTCGATCATGCGAAGGGCGTTCCCGAGCATGGTCAGGGTGCGCAACCCCAGAAAGTCCATCTTCAAGAGGCCGGCTTTTTCCAGGTCGCCCATCACCCACTGGGTGGTGATGGCCGGCTGGCCCGCCTGTCCGTCCTCGCCCTTTCGGACCACCCTTTGCAGCGGGACAAAATCGACCAGGGGACCGTTGGAAATCACCACACCCGCCGCATGGGTTCCCACATTCCTGTTGGTCCCCTCCAGTTTGAGGGCGATCTCCAGGACGCGGGCGACATCACCGCTTTCGTCCCTAGCCCTTCGAAGATCAGGGCTTTCTTCCAGGGCCTCTTCAAGGGTGACACCAGGACGGTCCGGCACAAACGAGGTGAGAAGATTGACCTTTTCCAAGGGAAGATCGTAGACACGACCGACATCCTTGATCGCGGCCTTGGCGGCCATTGTGCCAAAGGTCCCAATCTGGGCGACGCTCGCTTCCCCGTAGCGTTGCCGGACATAGGCGATCACCTCGTCCCTGCGCTCCTTGCAGAAATCGATATCAATATCAGGCGCCTCCGCCCGATTGGGATCGAGGAAGCGCTCAAACAGCAGATCATATTCCAGTGGACAAACGTGGCTGAGCTTCAGCACGTAGCTGACCAGTGCGCCGCAAGCGGATCCCCTTGCCCCGCAAGGAATGCCCTTTTCCTCTGCGAAACGCACGAAATCACGAACCACCAGAAAATAGCTTGCGAAACCCATCCGACAAATGATGGAAAGCTCATGCTCCATCCTCTCGCGCACCGGATCCGGAACGGTCTCGCCGTAACGCTCGGCAATCCCCTGCTTGCACAGATCGCGCAGGTACTGTTCGGGCGTTTTGCCTTCAGGGGGCAAGTACACCGGAAAATGTCTTTTTTTCAGATCCAGGTTAATGTCGATTGAATCGGCGATTTCCTGGCTTCGTTTGACCGCCGCCTCGTGCCCGGGGAAAAGGGAATACATTTCCTCCGGCCCGCGGACATGGAATTCCCGGGATCCGTAGCGGATCCTGTTGGGATCGGACAGCAGCTTGCCAGTGTTTATGCACAACAGCACATCATGTGCCTGCCAGTCCTCGGAGGACAGGTAGTGTGCATCCGAAGTCGCAACCAGGGGCAAACCGAGTTTTTCCGCTACATCCACCGCGCCTTCCATGCACAGGCGCTGGATATCCAATCCATTGTTTTGGATCTCGACAAAAAAATTGTCCTTGAAGTGCTTGGCAAACCAACCGGCCAATTGGCGGGCCTCGGACATTTGCTCCTTCAGGATCAGTTCGCTGAACTCGCTGGAGGCACATCCTGAAAGGACAACCAACCCCTCCCGGTGGGCCAGCAGCGCTTCCTTGTCGATGCGGGGCACGTAGTGGTACCCCTCGAGGAAGGCCAGAGAAGAAAGCTTGATGAGGTTCTTGAATCCGGCCTCATTTTTGGCCAATACAGTCAGGTGGAATCCCGCATCGCCCCGTTTCCTTGCCTCCCGCTCGGTCCGCGAGGTTGGTGCAACATATGCTTCGTAGCCAATCAAAGGATTGACCGCCTTGGAACGGCATTCCTGGTAGAACTCCAACGCGCCATACAGGTTGCCGTGATCGGTGAGTGCCACGGCATTCATACCGCGGTCCTTGACCGATTGCACCAATTCGGGAATACGGTTGGCGCCATCCAGCAGGCTGTAATGGCTGTGGCAATGGAGGTGCGCGAAAGGACGATTACCAGCAGACATTGCGGCATCCTGCGTTTGAAAACACGGGCATACTGCCCAAAAGGGTATTTTACCCGGCAAGTAGGCCCTGTTGCTTTCCAGGGTACGGCAAAAACCGAAACCCCTTGTCAGCAATCACTTGCGCTCAAGAATGCCGGATTTCTTTTCGGATGCGCTACGGGTTGGGGTCCACCCGCACGGCGGGATCCGCCAACGCCAAGGTGTACCTGGCCAATGCCATTTGGACAGCCAACAGCCGCTGCATGGATTGAAAATCCAGCTTGGACCCGTTAATGGCATCCCCTTCCACGGCCTCCGCTCCGCCGGTCGCAAGGGACAGATTCCAGTGCAGGAAATCGAGCATCTCTGACAGGCGCGCTATCTGGATTGGACTCAATTGGTCCGGCAGGGCCGGGAGCGCATTTGAGGACGAGTAGACGCGCCCTCCCGCCAAATTGATCTTTTCGGGAGAAAACGCTTTCCAAGGTCCGTCGGCTGGCAGTGTCTCGCCCCCCCATGGGGCAGGAAACCGGTCCGTTCCGACCGGTCCAGCAGATTCGGTTTCGTTGGAGGGGACAGGGGGGCCTGGTTGACACTGACTACCGGCTGCAGGCGAAAAGCGCATGTCCTCGAGTCTTTTTTGAATATCCGCCTGAGATCCGAACAGGAGGGTGGTTTTGCCAACCTGAATCCTGTCTCCGGGAAGGAGACAACGCATGCTGGAAATCTGCCCATTGACCCTGGTGCCGTTGGTACTGTCGAGGTCCACCAAAATCACATCATTCCGGTCCCTGTTCACCTTGGCATGGAAACGGCTCACGCGTTCATCATTGAGCCTCATGGAGTTTCCGTCCTCGCGACCGATCGAAACCGGCGGGATCAGGTCGCGGAAGACCCGTCCCTTGTCGAAACCTTCCAAAACCTGAAAGGTTATTTCCATGAGAGCCTCAGACCTTCCT
>CAWUOE010000525.1:0-2806 GCA_963923355.1 uncultured Gemmataceae bacterium
CTCGGAGATGTGTATAAGAGACAGATTTAGATCATGCCGAATGCCTACCCCTTGGCGGGGACGGAGGGTCCCAAACATGGCGATCGCGGATCGGGTTCTTTTCCATCGTTGGGGCGTTTCCCTGGGGTGATCGCTGTCAGTCGGCAACCCGGTTCTCGCGGTGGTCGACTGGCCAATTACATGGCCCGCAAGTCTGGCTATACCCTGTTTGACCGCGAATCCCTGGAATACCTGTCCCGGGATGCCGGACGACTGGCTGAATTGACCAATGAGCTCGATTCAGCCGCAGAGGGGTGGGTGGAGGAGAGACTTCGACTCTTGGCTGGCGAATTGGTGCATTTTGAGGAAATAGCTCTGCTGGCCCGGGCTATCTTGGCCTTGGCTGTGCGGGGGGACGTGGTTTTTCTGGGTCGGGGTGCGGGCTTCCTGCTACCTCGTGAAACCACGCTCCATGTGCGTGTGGTTGCGGATCAGACCGATCGAGGCCGTTATCTTTCCCAGTGGTTGCGTTTACCGGCGGAACAGGCCGAGCGTACCCTGGTCGAGGCGGACCGGCGCCGGGAGGATTTTTTGCACCGGCACTTTGGCCGGACCTTTGCCGACCCGGTCACCTTTGACCTGACATTGAATACGAGTCGGTTGGGCGAGGAGGGGGCAGGTGGTGTGGCCTTTCAGGCTTTCCACTGCAGGTTCCCTGCAGCAGCTCCCACGCGCGAACCGTCCTGAGTTAGCTTCTCACTTTGTTTTGGAAGTTAATAATGAATCTAAACGAAACGGTTTGGGTCAGTTCCTGCTGAAATCCGGGGGAAATTTTTGCGCTGGTTTGCGAGGGGATTCTTCCTCGCCATCCGGGGGGGGATTTTCATCCAGGCAGGTCAACAACATGTTGGCCCTCTCCTCGATGTCAACCATCTCGAGAAGTTCCTGCTTCAGCTCCAGTTGCAACGGAAGGGCAAATCCCAGCACGTCGCACAGCATTCCCAGCGTCAGGCTACCTTGGAACAGTTTTTTCAGCTGAGTTTGTGCGGCCGGCTGGTGAATAAACCAGGCGCTGACTTTTTCCATCAAGGTTTGACGCAATTCTTCCTCTTGATCTGCCGAAGCCGCCGGGACTTCATGCATCAGTTCCACCCGGGCTTCCCGGTAGAGTTTCCCACTTGGCAATTCCTCGACAATGCGGGCCCTGGCAACTCCCTGCAAAAGCAGGTTGAAGCGGCCATCGGGCATCCTTTCCTCGCGAAAAACATGGCCGAGACAAAGGACCGGATGAACAATGGGCAGCCCGGCAATCTGCCTGCCATGGGAATGGGCGAGCAGCGCCATACCAATCAAACGATCCCCGGAAAGGGCGTCAGCCATCAATTGCCGGTACCTTGGCTCGAAAATATGCAGGGGTTGCACAACATTGGGAAACAAAACCAAATTGGGGAGAGGAAAAAGGCGAGCCGTTCCCGAGAAATCGTCCAGCTTGGAGCGTTCTTCGCTGGACATCGGGTTTCCGCCTCGTCGAAAGTTTGCCATGGTTTACATGAAAATCGAAAGGGCTTCTTTGTCCCCGGAGATTCATGTGCCTTTAGTATAGTCCGGTTGCCTAGGGCGCTTTCCAACGGCGTCACCTGAGATAGGGGGCGTTTGATGAGCGGATTCGGAAAATCCCTTTCACCCGGGGCGGTTGCCCGTTGGTGCACGCAGGCCCGTCAATACCATGAGGCGGGTTTTTCCCTCGAGCAAACCTGCCGCAAGTTGGGGTACAGGAATTCAACAGCGATTCAGCAGTTTTCAACCCATTTGGCTGACCAAATGGCCGCCGGTGAATCATTGACCGACGGGCTTCGCACATGGCATGGCACCATGCCTCCGTTGGTTGCACCGTTGTTGGAGGCCGGTGAATCAACCGGAAGGATTGTCGAGGCACTGGATGCCTTGGCCGATTCCATGACCCGCCAGGACAAATCCCAAAAGGAAACCGCCAGACGCATGGCCTGGCCATTGATGCAACTGGGCATGGCATGTGGAATCATGATCCTTCTCACAGTGGTGATGGGATTGTTGCCCGGTGCCCAAAATTCAGGATTTGACCCTTTGGGTTTTGGGCTGACCGGGTTTTCTGGAGGACTGAAACTCCTGGGTTTCGTGGCGGTGATGGGATTGGTTCTGGCAGGCGGCCTGATTTTTCTCTGGAAAGGCCGGCATTCCGCAAGGTGGCTCTCGATTCCGCTGCTGGGAACAGCGCGCCAATTGTTGGCACGGTCCCGTTTTGGTGAGGCTTTGGGCATCACGGTGGGTGCCGGTCTGGGACCCAGAAAATCATTGGCGCTTGCGGTTCGTGCGGCGGACCTACCCCCTTGGTCTGATCGATTGCAAGAGGGGCAGGCCCGTTTGCGCGGCGGGCGAAGCTGGCAGCGGGTTTTGGAAGATTGGCCCTACTTGGGTGCGGATTGGTTGGCCATACTGTCGGTAGGTGAGGAGAGCGGTCAAATATCGGAGGCCCTGATCAGGCAATCAAAAGTGGATGCCGAAGAGGGGGCCCGTAATTTGGCCCGAGCTGTCAGCGTCGGCGCCGGTGCGGCGTGGCTGCTTTCAGCCGGCTTTGTCATTTTCCTGATCTTCAGGATTTTCGGATCCTATCTGAGTGCGCTAGGCGTTTGACTGGGTCCTCAAGGCCCTTGGAACTCAGAGCAACCTGCGTTGAAAACGGCTTCCAAAAGCCTTATCTTGAGGGAACTCCGGGGCATAGCTCAGCCTGGTAGAGCGCTTGGTTCGGGACCAAGAGGTCGCAGGTTCGAATCCTGTTGCCCCGAGTTTT
>CAWUOE010000526.1:0-2790 GCA_963923355.1 uncultured Gemmataceae bacterium
GAAGGCTTTTCGAGGGTGCTGACTGACACGGTGAACCGATTGCAGGGGGCCGGCATCCGTGTCTGCCTGGTGCGGGATGTGCCGCGGTTTTACCGTAACCCGGGCCGGGCGGTGCTATGGCGTCAAAACGGACTGGGGGGGCTGGGTGGCGAGGTGACTGAATCGGAGTACGCCTCGCAAAACCTGGTGCAGGCGAGGGTGTTTCCGCGCTTGGAGGCGCTGGGGGCGGAAGTGATCGACCCGCTGCCCCTGCTGCGGCAGGCGGGCGGCGAGGCGGGGTATGTGGCTTCAGACGCGCTGGGGTTCTACTACTTCGACCGGGATCACCTGTCGGTGTATGGGGCAAAGAAGGTGGAAGCGGCGTTTTCAGTGTTGGGGGAGAGGCGGTTGGCGGGGAGATGAGAGTTTGGTGAGGGCATTGGCCAAAAAAAATCAAATAAACGGGTTTTTATTGTCCAAAACAACTTGCTGGATGGCTTTTGGCATGCCACCCATCGGAGACGGTTGGGGAAAAGATTAGGACAAAAAATCTCGAATTTTAAGGGTAATTAACGAAAGTGCCAGAGAGTCGGCAATTCAGGGATTAAATACCCAAACACCTTGAAGAACCAATCCGTCGTGATCCGATCCTAAGCCCGCGGACCACATTTCGGTGTCAGCCAAGCCTTTGGTGACATCGCCTTCGGGATTGTTCCATGAAAAATCTTCTCATCAATGATCTGGATCGGCACTTCAAGCCGCTGAGGGACGAACTGACGGATGTCACGGGGCGGGTGCTGGAAAGAGGTTGGTATGTCCTTGGGCCCGAGGTGAAGGCCTTTGAGTCAGAGTTCAAGGACTGTTGCGGATCGACCGAGGTGATTTCGGTCGCAAATGGCACCGACGCGCTGGAGATCGGCTTGCGGAGCCTGGGGGTCGAGGCCGGAGGCCGGGTGGTGACAACCGCCAACGCGGGGGCCTACTCCTCCATGGCAATCCTGGCCATGGGTGCGGTGCCCGTTTACGGGGATGTGGACCCGGAACGATTGACCCTTTGCCCGGCACATCTGGCAGACCTGCTCAGCCGCGGCGGTGTGCAGGCTGTGGTGGTGACCCACCTGTATGGCCGGATGGCCGACATGCCCGAAGTATTGCGGGTGGCTCACAGGCACGGCGTGCCGGTGCTGGAGGACTGCGCGCAGGCCCATGGGGCCAGCCTGAACGGCAAGCCCGCCGGGGGCTGGGGACATGCCAGCGCCTTCAGCTTCTACCCGACAAAAAATCTGGGAGCCCTTGGGGATGGCGGAGCGGTGGCGACCTCCTTGCCCGCGGTGGCCAAGGCTGCCCGGGAGCTGCGCCAGTACGGATGGTCGACCAAGTATCATGTCGGCCGACCGGGCGGCAGGAACAGCCGGCTGGATGAATTGCAGGCGGCCTATCTGCGCTTGATGCTGCCAAAACTGGCGGGATGGAACGACCGCCGAAGACAGATCGCTGCTGTGTACGCGCAGGAATTGCAGGGCACCGGCCTGATGGTGGGTCGATTGCCCGGAACAGCGGATGTGGTCCATTTGCTGGTGTGCCGGTCCGGCCGGCGGGACAGGATTCGCGAACACTTGCTGGCCCAACGGATCGGGTGCGAATTTCATTACCCGGTCCCGGACCATTTCCAGCCTGGGTTGGCGATCCAGGAAAGGCCGACGCTTCCGGTGACCGAGAACTGGTGCGCGGAGACATTCACGCTGCCGTGCTTCCCTGAAATGACGGATGCGGAGGTTCGCCTGGTGGGTGGCGCCTTGAAAGCGGTGGTCAAATCCGTGCCCGGACAACAAGCCGCCTGAGGCAGGGATGAAACAGTGGAACCTGCCAACAGCCTGATCATCCCTGTCTACCGCAACGCCGACACCGCCAGTGCGCTGGTGGGTGCCCTGCAGGATTTAACCGCCCGGTTGCGGGGGGATCTGGAGGTGGTGCTGGTGGTGGATGGCAGCCCGGATGATTCCCACGGATTGCTGGCCGGGTTGTTGGAAAAAGCCGGACTGCGCGCGCAACTGCTGGCCCATTCGAGAAATTTTGGTTCGTTTGCCGCCATCCGCACAGGCTTGGCGGCGGCAACCGGCAAGCGGTTCGCGGTGATGGCGGCTGACCTGCAGGAGCCACCGGAACTGGTTCTGTCTTTCTTTGAAACGCTAAGGAACGGGGAAGCGGATCTGGTGTGCGGAACCCGGCGGGACCGCGATGACCCCTCCGGCAGTAAACTGGCCGCCCAGACATTCTGGCGCCTGTACCGCCTGCTGGTGCAGCCCGAGGTGCCGGCGGGTGGCGTGGACATGTTCGGCTGCAACCTGGCGGTGCGGGACGCCTTGTTGGGTATGGAGGAAAGCCATTCTTCCCTGATCGGCCAGTTGTTCTGGCTGGGATTCCGGCGGAAGGAGATTCCCTACGAGCGGCGGGCCAGGGCCGGGACCGGCGTGAGCGGGTGGACATTCCGCAAGAAATGGAAATACATGCTGGACAGCGTGTTTTCATTCACGGACCTGCCCATCAGTCTGCTGAGCGCGGTTGGATTCTGGGGAATCGGGCTCTCGGTGTTGGTTTCGGCGGCTGTGTTCATCGGCTGGATGGCCGGATGGATTGGCGTGCTGGGGTACACGCCGATCATGCTGATGCTCGCCTTCAGCACCTCGGTGAACCTGCTGGCCGCCGGAATTTTGGGCAGCTATGTGTGGCGCACCTTCGAGAACACCAAGCACCGGCCGCTATCGGTGATCATGTCCCGACGCCTGTTCAATCCGGAGGGCCCGTGATGGG
>CAWUOE010000527.1:0-2779 GCA_963923355.1 uncultured Gemmataceae bacterium
ATATGCCAGGGATTCCTGATTTGGGCCTTTTCTGGAAGCCAGAAATAATTCAAGTTCGGTGAGAAGTTGTTCTCCAGAATAGGAAACCTCAACCTGCATTCCGACTCGGATAAGGATTCGTAACGGATCCCATGGTGGTCCCAGATTTCACACACTTTGGAAATGATTTGCCAGTCACAGGGCATTTCCAATCCGCCACAAACATGGTACCCGTTGTCGATTCCGGTCCGTTCCATCAACTCAAGGGAAAATTCCGCCAAGCCGCGGATAGATATGGATCGAAATCGGTCCAAGGGGCCTGCATCCCCTGAACATTGGGGAGGTGCGAGGATTCCCGCGCCAGCCCAAGAAGCCTCCTGCCCGAAATTTCCCCTGTCAAAAACAGCTACGGAATAACCGGATTCGGCCAAATGAACCGCCGTTGTCAGGCCGATGACACCGCCACCAGCAATCAAAACATCGAAAACCGTTTGCCTCATTCAACTTATAATAGGGATTTGACTTTGCGAGATGGCTTACCTTTTATGCGTTAGTGCTTAACGCCTCAAGGCATTGTCTGGAGTTGAACAAGAAAAAGATGGACATCCGGTCATCTGAGGTTTTGGAATTTCCCAAAGTCCGCGAACTGCTTGCCAATTATGCAGAAAGCAGCCTTGGCCGCGAACTTTCCCTTGCCATTGGACCATTGGGCGACTTGGCACAAATCAGGGTTGAGCAGGTTTTGTTGGCGGAAATGATGGTTGCGGTCGCCGCCGGGGTCGGGCCTCCGGTCCAGCGATTGAAGGATGTCCGTTTGTTGGTCCGCAGGGCCGCCATCGGGGCTCAATTGGATGCGGGCCACCTGCTGGAGATTGCCGAGGTTTTGCTGATCACTGGCGCTATTTTCCGATGGAGGAGTAAGCTCAACGAAAAACACCACCGCCTCGGTGAACTGGCGGCTTCCATTCCAGACCTGGGTACGGTTGCAAAAACAATCCAGGGCTGCATTGATTCAAGGGCGCATGTGCTCGATATGGCAAGCCCTGAATTGGCGGAAGTCCGTCGCAAGATTAATGATTTGGACGAACGCCTGAAGGGCATGGTTGCCAGGCTGCTGAAAGATCCTGAAATTCGCAAGGTTTTGCGATATCCCAACGCCTCCATGGAAGGTGACCGCTTTGTCCTTCCGGTTGCTGCCAACCATCGTCACCGGGTTTCCGGGGTTGTTCATCGAACCAGTGCCAGCGGGGAGACTTTATTCATCGAACCGGCTGGTGTGGCCAGTCTTGGCGTGGAGCGAGGGTTGCTCAAGGTTGAGGAGGAGCGCGAAGTTCGCAAGGTGTTGCGACGGCTGGCCGGAGAAGTTGCCAGGGTGGCAAATCCCCTGGGCCACGCGATTAGCCAAATGGCCCGGCTGGACCTCATCCAATCCAAGGCAAGATTCGCCCTGGATTTCCAGATGGCTGTACCCCACTGCTCTGACGATAAATCGCTTTTATTGAAAGGTGCCCGGCATCCAGTCTTGATGCATATTTTCAGGCATGAAAAGAGCGGATTTATTGGTGACGCAACTCGGACGGAAAGGCAGGTGGTGCCGATCGATGTGGCTTTGGGCGGCGGGCACGATATTCTCGTCATCACAGGTCCAAACACGGGCGGTAAGACCGTTGTTCTGAAAACTATCGGTTTGCTTTCGCTCATGGCCCAGAGCGGGATGGCGGTCCCGGCAGGGCAGGGGACTTGCCTGCCTGTTTTTGATGCCGTTTTTGCGGATATCGGGGATGAACAAAGTTTGGAGCAGTCCCTCAGCACATTCAGCTCTCACATGACCCAGGTTGCCCGCATTCTCAAAACCGCTACTGCCAGAAGTTTGATTCTTTTGGATGAAATGGGAGCGGGCACAGACCCGGCCGAAGGGGCAGCATTGGGTCAGGCCATCCTTTCGGAAGTTGGGCAACTGGGTTGTCTGGCAGCCGTCACGACCCATTTGGGTGATATCAAGAAATATGCTCTCCGAAAGCCAAAATTGCTGAATGCTGGAGTGGAGTTTGACCCTGTCTCTCTCCGTCCGACCTATCGATTGATTGCCGGGACAACGGGAAAGAGTTGCGCCTTGCTGATCGCCAAATCTCTGGACCTGCCGAGCCGATTGTTGACCCGGGCGCGAAAAATCCTCCGTAGGAAAAGAGCCGGGCTTGCCCGGGTCAAGCAACTTGAGAAACAAAAAAGGGATGAAGAGTTGTTGCATCGCTCGACCCTGGAAGCGACCGTCGAAAGTAAACGGGAGGAAGATGCGCGGATTCACCAGCAGGAAAAAGAGGAGCGGCGCAAAATCAGGGAATCCAAGATCAAGGAATGGCAGGATTCAATTCATGCCGGACTGGAAGTTTTATTGCCACAGTTTGGGCAAAAAGGCGTAGTTAGCCGAGTGAATCGAGATAAGGGTGTTGCGGTGGTTGATGTGGGCTTGGGGCAGTGGGAAGTCAAGCTTGCGGATTTGCTTCCACCGGGGGTGTGAGTTTCAAGTCAGATTCCGACTTCATTTCACGTGGTGCCTTTGAATACGGTTCACCAAGGAGGGTTTCCGGAGCGACCTTTAATTGGAAATCAACCACGCCCGCGCAGAGAAAGCCTTCTAACAAGGCTAACGGTAGGTGGATTATCCAGGTGGCTATAATTTGAGGCCACCAGTCTGCCACTCCTCCGGAAATCAAGGCCAGTCCGTAAAAGGATGAAACAAGCAACACGGAAAGTGCTCCTGTGGCAAAGGATGGTACCCGTAATGATTTTGAGGTCAAAA
>CAWUOE010000528.1:0-2765 GCA_963923355.1 uncultured Gemmataceae bacterium
GGCACCGGTGCCGAAATCATTCCGGTAACCAAGGTGGATGCCCGCCCCATCGGTTCCGGCAAGCCCGGACCGGTCACCGCCCGCTTGCGCGAGGCCTACCACAAGTTGGTCCGTTCCTGATCCAAGACCACACCGGGGGATCCTCGCCATGACTCCAACCATTCGGAAGGTTTTGGTGGCTGAAGATTTTTCCGACTCTTCCCGGCATGCCCTTGAGCACGCCGAGATGATCGCCTCCCGCTTCGGCGCGACCGTGGAGCTGGTGCATGTGATCCAGGAAACCGCGGCTCTGAACGCCCTGGGTGGTCCCATGGTCACCCCGGGCATTCTCGGCCAGGAAGAGACGATGGAGGTCCGCGCCCGGGCCCAGTTGGAGCATGAGGCGGATGAACTGCGTGGCCGTGGCCTGACTGTCAAACCCCGGGTGCTGACCGGCGATCCGCTCGACTGCATCATCGAGGTGGCCAAAAAGACTGGTGCCGATCTGCTGGTGGTGGGGACTCATGGCCGTACCGGCGTGGCCCATTTGCTCTTGGGCAGTGTGGCCGAGAGTATTCTCCGCCATTCCCCCTGCCCGGTGCTGTGTGTCCGCCATCCCACTTTCCAGAAGCCTGAGGGCTGAGAAAAACGCTCGACAGGGTTTCCGTCATTGTGATTGCGGCGTACCGGTTGGGTCACCCCGACCCAATTCGCCCAGCAGGTTGCCCCCCAGCACCATCAGGCCACCTGCCACCAGGTGCCAGGTCAGCCCCTCATGCTGGTAAGCCACCGAGAACGCGGTGGCAAACACCGGTTCAAGCAAATAAATCAGGGCCGCTCTGCCGGCTCCCACCATCGGTTGGTACCGATTCATCCAGCCAAATCCGATCAGGGTCGGGAAAACCAGCAGCAGAACCAGGTCAAATAGCACCCCCGGTTGGCTCAGCATGCCGCCCAGCCAGGCGATGAAATCTGAGCTGTTTCCACGCCACGTTATTAGCACCACCAGGGCCAGGGCAGATGCCAATGTGTTCACGGTGAAAAACGCCAGGGTCAACCGGTGCGATGACAGCCCTCCACCCATCCGGTCCAAAATTACCACCTGGGTGGCAAAAAAGACCGCGGAAAGTACTGTCAGCGCCTCGCCAGGTCCGAATTTCCAGCCGCCTTCCACCATCACCACGCCGCCAGCCAGCGCGATCGCCAGGCCGATCCACAAGAGGCGCTTTTGTCGCACACCCAAACACAACAGGATCAACGGGGCGAAAAAGCTTGCCAGCGAGGTGAAGAAGGCCGACATCGCTGGTGTGGTGAGGGCCAAGCCCAGAAGCTGGAGTGCCAGCCCCGACCACATGCAAAGCCCCACGCAGGTGCCTGCCAGCCAGGCCCGGCTGTCCGGCGCCAGCGCGACGCGCGGTTTGGCCGCGATGTAACAGAGCGAGGCCAAACCCATTCGCACGGTCATCAGCGCGAAGGATGCCTGCGATTGCAGCAAAAAATCATCACCGGCCCAGAGTTGGGCGGCGTCCTGCCAACGCTTCATCAATGAAAAGGACAGACTCCAGACAATCACCACACCGACCAGGTACCACTCGGGCTGGATCAGTCGGGATGCCGGCGCGGCCGGGGAACTGTCGGTGGGGATGGATGGCATGGGAAGGACATCGTAATCGAAGTCCCGCCAGGGGTGACAGGGCGTTAGCGCGGGGTTACCGCCTCATGCCGCAGTTGCTGGATGCCATCCACCAGTTCCTGCAGGTGTTCGCGTGTGAGTTTCCCGCCGGCTGCCATCCGCACCTGCCCGGCTGTGTCGATCACCACCACATTGGGCACCCCCGCCGCCATGCCGAAACATTGCTGCATGGTCCCGTCGAAGTCCATCCACACTGCGCAGTCGGGGCAGGCCTTCCGGAACTCGTTGCGGATGATCGACTTCACCAGGTTCGGTGCCTTGCCAATGATCGCCACCGGCACTGCCTTCACATCCGGGCATCGTCCTCCTGCCGGTTGGCCAGGCAGTGGGGAAGCGGCTGCCTGCCGTGCCTTTTCCGGGGGAAGGTTCTTGGCCCCGGGATGGAAAGCCAGGTGGATCATCTCCCCCAGTTGCTTGTTGAATTCGGAGCTTTCCCGGTCCCCGTAGATCAGGACCAGCACGTCACCCTGGCACTCCTGGCACCGGTGCTCCTTCTCGAATTGGTCACCCATGATGAATGCGGGGGCTTTCTGAGGGCGCAGCTTGACCACTTGCGCCTGGGGCGGGGCCGTGTTGGCGGGTTGGGCCGGGGCGCTCGCCTGGCCGAAAAGCAGGGTGGAGAGGACTCCGGTTGCCAGACTGATCATTCCAGACCCCCATTCAGGCTTGCGCGGGTTTGCGCCCGCTGGAAACCAACCAATGCCACCAGCAGAAAACCGATGCTGAAGGCTGAAACCACGCATGCGTTCAATAGGGAGGCCGTCAGGCTGCCACCCTGCCAGGTGGCCGCTTCCAAACCGGCCAGCGCCCAGGAGGTTGGCAAAGCCAGGCCGATGGTCCGCAACCATTGTGGCATCAGGAATGGAGGCAGCCAGAGCCCACCCAGCATGCTCAGGGCAAGGATCACCAGGATGGCCACGCTGCGTGCCCGCGATTCATTACCCCCGATGGAGGCGACCAGCAGACCCGTGCTGGCCGACAGGAAGGCCACCGCCAGGGCCATCGCCACAAAGCCGGCGAAAGAACCGGCGATCGTGACTCCAAAAAACAACCGGGCGAATCCGAAACTGAATGTCAACTGTGCCAGTGCGAT
>CAWUOE010000529.1:0-2759 GCA_963923355.1 uncultured Gemmataceae bacterium
CCGAATGGCGAAAAAAACTGAAGACTTTTGCCCCCTGGCTGGGTGTGACCATAGCCATCCTTTTCTGCACACCCATCCTTTTATGGAATCTTGGTAACGGGTGGGTCACCTTTCGCCATGTTGGCAACCTTGCGGGGGTAGCCAAGGAAACACCCGGAATCCACTGGCTTGGTCCATTGCGTTACGTAGGGGGCCAGGCCGCCCTGTTACTTTTTTTCTGGTTTGGGATTTGGGTCAGCGTATTGTTTTCAGGGAAAAACAGATCGACTAAAAATTCCACACTGTACTTCCTTTGGATCATGTCCTGGCCGGTATTCGCCGTTTTTCTGGCCTTTAGCCCCAAAACTGGGGGGGGAGAAATCAACTGGCCCATCACCGCCTATCTTTCAGCTCTTCCCCTCGTTGCTTCCGTTGTAGAAGGATGGTGGAGTTCCCGGGGTCAACCTGAATTCAGGGGGCTGCGATCACTGACCCGGATCACCGGAATCCTAGGCGTTTTCTTGACCTTGTTCATGCTGTTTAGCAGTAGCACCTACCCCCTTTTAGGCCTTTTGGCTGGCAAGCCCACGGATGGCAACCCAACTCCCCTGAGGAGGCTTGATCCCACCTGCCGTCTCAAGGGCTGGAGAAGTTTGGCGGCAGAAATGGATGCGCTCATCCGGTCCGAGGAAACCAGCCATCCGGGCCAAACAGTCCTCTGTGGAAACCGCTGGAGTACCACAGGAATCCTGGGCTTTTATTGCCAAAACCATCCCCAAGCCTTTTGCCTTGGACCGGTATTGGGAGATCGCCACAGCCAGTATGATTTCTGGGAAAACCCTTTCGATCATCCGGATAAATTTTTAGGCAAAACTTTTCTGGTTGTGGACGGGGTGGCAAAAGCCCTTGCCCCGGCATTCGCCTCCATCGAGCCAGCCATTGAACACATTCACCGGGAAAACGGTGAGCCCATCGCACGTTGGACTATCCTCATTTGCAGGGATTTCAAGGGCTTTCCAAAAGCGAAGATCACCAGCAGAGGCTGGTGATCTTTGGAAAGTTACTCGACTTCCAAATCTTTTCGATCAGCCACCCATCAGGTGTCGGAGAATGTAGGCTTCGAGGCCCTCATAGTCCCGGGCTTCTCGGTAGCTCTTCACCTTGGCCTCATCCACGGTACGGGCAAGGTCCACCAGTTTGTGGAACAGTTCCTTGCTGTTGATGAGGTGCTGAAGTTGGTGTTCCGGCTTGGTGGTACGCATGGGTTTGACATCCAAACCAATGAACCCGTTGTAACCTCCCCTTTCCAGGACCCAAACCGTATTGAAGGCCCGACGCAAGTCCACAGACCCGAATGTCTTATCCTGGTCATATTTCAAGCCATTCTGATCGTTCAGGTGAACCCCCCAGAGTTTTCCATGCCACAGTGCGTTAGCCATGTCGTCAGAAGGGTCCAAACCGGCCAAGATCGAATGGGCGCTTTCAATGAGCACACCACAGCGGGCAGGATCGATGGACTTGTAGCAAAGTGCGAGGAAATGCCCTGGGGTGGGAAGGTAGGCCATATCCATCGGCTCGTTGGGTTTCATTTCACCCAAGATGCGAATAGAGCTGTCATGTTTGAGCAAGGTGTTCACCGCATCGAGAATTCGCTGGACGCTGGCAACGGGGCACTTCGCTTCACGGATGTAGGTTCCTTCTCGGGCCAACCACAGGACAATGTCCCTGGTTTCCATAATTCGGGCTATGTCCACTGCCTTTTTTGACCGGTCGATGGCGTAGGCCCGGTCCGATTCACTGTTGCTTGTATATCCACCATCTACCGTTCGTGGGTCCTCCCACAACCGGGGAGCCACAAATTCGCAGACCAGACCGTGATCGGCCAATATTTTCTTGACGGTTTTTGCACCGCGCTCTGTTTCCTGCCAGGTTAAATCTGCGGCAACCACATCATCATCATGCATTTGCACGCCATCAAAACCAAGCTCCTTGTATAACTTGATTTTTTTTGCAAACTCTACTTCTTGCCGAACTGCCGGCCCGAAAGGGTCGGAACCGGTGGAAATATTCCATGGGCCGAAGGTGAACTTGTATTTGGTCAGGGTTTTGTTGCCAGCCATTGCAGAAAACTCCGGTCAGTTGACGAAAAAAGGAAGGCCCATCCATTCGCAGGGAAGCGTTTCGGATCCAACCGGTGGGCAATTGCAGGGAAGCTCAATCGTGGAATGCCATCAACTTGTCTGCTTCAATTGCCACGCGCATTGGCCAGCGAACTTTTTCTCAGTCTACGAAGTGACACAAGTTGAGTCTTGTCCCTGTCCGGCGTGCGGGAGCATGACCCTTCATCACCTGCGCCAGAAAGTAAAAAAATCAGCGTTTTCGTGGGCCCAAATACCGACCGCTGCCCGTGGGGGACGTAAGGTTGCCAAAACGGTTGGAATTTGAGTGTCCATGGAATCAGATGCTGCCGCTTATCCCAGCATTTTGCCCAAAGCTGAGGCTACCACTCCGGCAGATTTCATGGTTTCCAAAAACTGGTTCGGATTGAGAGCCTGGTAGCCGTCACTCCAAGCCGTTTCCGGATTGGAGTGAATTTCCAGCATCAGGGCGTTGGCACCGGCCGCCACAGCCGCCTTGGTCATGGCTGGAACCAGGGACGTCTTGCCTGTACCGTGGCTGGGATCGACCACGACAGGCAGGTGTGTCTTTTGTTGAAGGTAGGGAACCGAGGCCAATGCCAAGGTGAACCTGGTATGGTCCTCAAATGTGCGAATTCCCCT
>CAWUOE010000530.1:0-2757 GCA_963923355.1 uncultured Gemmataceae bacterium
CCCATCGGGGGGACGGGGGTCGGTACTGGGGTCGTTTCTGGGGGTTTTGGTGATCGCGGTGCTGCAGACCGGACTGGCCCAGGTGGGTGCCGCCGACCCGGTGAAACGCCTTGTGACCGGGGGGGTGATCGTGCTGGCGGTGCTGGCGGACGCGTGGAGGCGGAAGGTTCGCTGAACCGCACCATCACCCAAGCTTCGTTAGGGCTTGCAGCAGGTGCTATATTGGCTTTTTGGCCCTGAAGTGCACACACGTTTTATCATGGAATTGTTGCTATGAAGGCCGGTATTGTCGGGCTGCCCAATGTGGGCAAAAGCACCCTGTTCAACGCGCTGACCAGTTCCAAGCAGGCCCAGGCGGCCAATTACCCGTTTTGCACGATCGAGCCCAACGAGGGGATTGTGCCGGTGCCGGACCCCCGGTTGGCCCGGATCACCAAGTTCATCCCCCCGCAGAAGGTGATCCCGAGCGCGCTGACGCTGGTGGACATCGCGGGCATCGTCAAGGGTGCCAGCCAGGGCGAGGGGTTGGGGAACAAATTCCTGAGCCACATCCGCGAGGTGGACGCCATCCTGCAGGTGGTGCGCTGCTTTGAGGATTCCAACGTCATCCATGTGGCGGGCAAGGTGGATCCCCTCACCGACATCGAGGTGGTGGAGATCGAGCTGATGCTGGCCGACATGCAGGCGCTGGAGAACGCCCTGCCCAAGGCCGAGCGCGCCGCCAAGAGCGGTGACAAGGAGGCGAAGGAACGGGCCGAGGCGGCCAAGAAGTGCCTGGCACACATCCAGAAGGACCAGCCGCTGCGGACCCTGGAGCTGGCCGAGGGGGAGGCCAAGGCGGTGAAGAGCTTCGGGTTGATGACCGCCAAAAAGATTCTGTACATCGCCAATGTGGACGAGAGTGACCTGGAAGGGAAGGGGCCGCTGGTGCAGCGGGTGCGCGAGCACGCGGCGAAGGTGGGCGCCGGCGTGGTGCCGGTGTGCGCCAAGCTGGAGGCCGAGATCGCGGAGCTGGACGAGGCCGACCGCGGCGAGATGCTCGCCAGCGCCGGCATCGCCGAGCCCGCCCTGGCCGCCCTGGCCCGCGAGGCCTATCGCGTGCTGGGCTACCAGAGCTATTTCACCGCCGGCGAGAAGGAAGTGCGGGCCTGGGCCATTCCCGTCGGGGCCACGGCCCCCGAGGCCGCCGGCGTCATCCACACCGACCTGCAGAAGGGGTTCATCCGGGCGGAAATCTACAGCCTGGAGGACTTGGAAACCTACAAGACCGAGAAGGATATCCGGGCCGCGGGCAAGCTGAAGGTCTGCGGCAAGGATTATGTGATGCAGGATGGCGACATCACGCATTTCCTGTCCAACGTGTGACATCAGGGGAGCCCGCGCATGTTTCGCCTGACCATTCCGGCCCTGCTGGCTTGGGTGACGATCGCTTGGGCGCAGGACCGCGTCCCAGCCGGGGTGAAGGTGGAGGAACCGGTCGACGGCAAGGGCAGGACCAAGATCCTGTTCATCGCCGGGACCTCGGTCTACAAGCCGGGGGAGCATGATTACATCGCGGATTGCGCCGCGCTGATGCAATCGGTGGCGAAAACACGGGATGTGGCACCCGTCTTGGCGCTGGACTGGCCCGCCAAGGCTGAATCCTGGACCGATGTGGCGGCCGTGGTGTTCCTGTTTGACGGGGCTGAAAAGCACCAGGCCATCACCGGATCGCGTGCGGAGCAGATGGACGCCCTGCTGGCCAGGGGCGTCGGCCTGGTTCAGCTCCACCAGACCGCGGATTATCCCGATTCGTTTACCGCCAAGGCGGTGACTTGGGCCGGCGGCGCCTGGAAAAAGGGACAGGGCAAACGGGCCCACTGGGTGGAGAGCTTCCAGACATTTCCAACCCACCCGGTGTTCAACGGTGTGGGCCCTTTCACCATCGATGATGGCTGGCTTTGGAACATCCGTTTCACCGCAGGCATGCAGGGGGTGACCCCGCTGCTGAGAACCGTGAAACCCCAATCGAAGGACGACCCGAAGGCGGACGCGGCCATCGTCGCTTGGGCGTATGAGAGGCCCACGCGCGGAAGGTCCTTCACCTTCACGGGCGGCCATCTGCACAAGAGCCTGGAGGATGCCAACTACCGCCGTTTTCTCACCAACGGCATCCTCTGGTCGGCTGGACGGGAGATCCCGACGGGTGGCGCGGAGTGACCGATTAGGCAAGGCCCTTGCCTTTGGCTGGTGATCGGGGAAACTGGAAGCCAACCCAAGGGAGTGGCCCCATGTCCGCGTTGAATCGATGGATAACACTGGACCGCCGCGAGTGGCTGGCGGCCGGCACCCTGGCGGCCGCGCAAGGACTGTCCATGGCCCGGCCTGTTGCCGCAGCCGATACCCTGCGACTGGCCGTGCTTGGTTCGGGTGGCCGGGCCCGCCACCTGATGCGCAGCGTGGTGAAGGTGCCGGGCCTGGACCTGGTCGCACTGGCAGATGTCCGGGAGGACCAGGTGGCCGTGACCCGCGGGCACCTGCGCGACATCGTGCCCGGCAAGGCGGACATCCTGGCGACCAAAGACTTCCGCGCGCTGCTCGACCGCAAGGACATCGATGCGGTGCTGATCGGATCGCCCGACCACTGGCATGCGCCCATGACCATCGCCGCCTGCCAGGCCGGCAAGCATGTGTATGTGGAGAAGCCGCTCACGCATGATCCTGGCGAGGCGAAAGCGCTTTTGGAGGCGCAGGCCGCATCGAAAAGTATCTGTCAGG
>CAWUOE010000531.1:0-2755 GCA_963923355.1 uncultured Gemmataceae bacterium
TCGCAGACCGGGCCGCATTTGCCGGCCAGCGCGGCCAACGGGTCGCCCAGCAGTTCCACTCCGCCCCCGAGGTGGACGGTTTCCTGGATGGCCTGATCAAGGGGTGTGAGCGTGTTGGACATATCTATGGTTTACCAGTTTTTGAAGGGGGCTACCTCCAAAAAATGAAGGTAATTGGGGCCTCAGAGTTTTGTTTATTCTAATCGAATACTTGGTTGAAAAATCATAGGCTATCACTTGACCCTTTATGCTTCGTGCCGAATATTTAAATTTGCTAACTGTTTTGCTTTTATAACTTATCAAATTTCATCTTCCATAACCCCAAGGTTTCATTCATGGGATTCTCTCCTTTGGTCCATCAAGGTTTGGGCAATTCAACAAACTTCAACAAATCAAAAAGGATGAGCAAGCCAATTTTGGAGCGGCTCGAGGACCGGTTGGTACCTACCGCCCATCTGCTGGAGACCCAGGTCAACAACTTTTACTGGCTGGGGCTGAACCGGGCGGCGGATCCCTCAGGATTAGCAGCCCACGTGGCCAGCTTGGAACAGGGTTCCAGCCCCCAGGCGGTGGCTTCGGGCATCCTTCATTCGGCCGAGCACCGGGAGCTGGTGGTGCGGAACCTGTACCAGACCTACCTGCACCGGGAACCGGATGCGGCGGGCCTGAATGGTTTTACCCGGGCAATGGCATCCGGCTTGGGGGAAGACCAGGTGGCTGCTGCCATCCTGGGTTCCGCAGAATTCGGTGGATCGCTGACGGATGAGACTTTTGTCCGGGCGCTGTACGCCCGGGTGCTGGGCCGGGAGGTGGATGCCGAGGGACTGACTTCTGCTGTTTCAGCTCTCCAAAGAGGTGTTTCCCGGGGCGCGCTAGCGTCCGCTTTCCTGGAAAGCCGGGAGCGCTCGGTCACGCTGGCGGCGGGCCTGTACGAGAACATCCTGGGCCGGACGCCGTCGCCGCTGGAGGTCGCCGGGTGGGGAGACCGCCTGGACCAGGTGAACTTCGACCTGTCGCAGGCGGCAGCAGCCTTCGCGGGTTCCCCGGAGGGTGCTGCCCGCTTGACCACTCTCGACAACACCATGGTCACGCAGGACAACCCGACAGGCCAATCGTACCTGTCGCAATACTTCGCGGGCATGGATTGGTGGTCGCACGACAACATCCGTCCGGGTGTGCGCGCGTTCACCCAGCCGATTGGCAGGGTGGGGGAATCGGGCCCCATTCGCCTGGAGGTGAACTTCAGCGAGCCCGTTCTGGTGTCCGGTACACCCGTGATACCCTTCCTGCTGGCTGGCACTGCGCGAGAGCTGGCCTACCGATCCGGGTCGGGTACCTCCACCCTTTGGTTCGAATATCAGCCCACCGCCGGTGACACGGCCGGTGCGGAGGGCGCTCTCGATGGCACGGTGGGCGAGGTGATCCGTCTGCCGGAGGGGGCCTCCATCACAGACTGGGCAGGCAATGGCATAGCGGTAGTCACCGAGGGTTCCACCCGCCTTGCGGTGATGGGCGCGTACTTCCAACCGATCCGCACCCTGACCGCGGCCGACCTGAACGAGATCATCGACCCGGAAAACAAGCCGGGCAAGTTCGAACTGGGCAGATTCATCCTTGATCCCCAGATGTCCACCGACCCCAATGCCAAGCCGTTTTTCGAGCAGCCGGACAAACAGTACTGGCAAAACTACACCCTGCCGACCTACCGGCAGGCGGTCAATGGCGTGCAGGCCTACCGGGTCTATTACAACTCCGTTGTGCCGGACAGGGGCAACCGGCCCATTCTGGCCACCGGCCTGCTGGCCGTGCCTCTGAACGCATCCGGGTCGGTGGACATGGTCTCCTACCAGCACGGCACTGTTTTCCTGAAGCAGGAGGTCCCTTCCAACAGTCTCGATCAGGACAACAAGGGATATGCCGGAGCCTTCGAGGGGCGCCTGGCCGTGGCGGCATTCGGTGGACAGGGCAGCGCGGTGATCGCCGCAGATTACTTCGGCATGGGCGACACCACAGAGCCCGAGGGCTTCACGGTGAAGGCCAACCACCAGCAAGCCTGCCTGGACCTGTACCGCGCGGCAGGCCGTTTTCTGGAAGCCAGCGGCCTGCAACTTGGCACACTCAACCTGTCGGGCTGGTCGCAGGGCGGCCTGGTGACCACCCAGTTCCAGGAAAAGCTGGAATCGATGGGGGTGGAATTGGGTAAGGTCGGCGCCGCCGCGCCCCCCTCCGCGACACTCGCCGCCACCCTCCGCATCCTGTTCAACCCAAGGGTCGGGTCCACCACCGAGGTACCGGACCCCCAGTGGCTGTCACTGCTGTTTGTGCTCACACCCCTGAGCTACGAGAACTATTTCAAGAAGCCCGGTTTCGCCCGGTCGGTCATCGACCCGCAATACCACCAGGTGGCCATGGACCTGTACGAGCGGAAAGGTGATCCCGCCACCATTCTTGCCAACTTGGCCAAGCTGCCACCAGCCCCCCGGTTCATCGATTTGCTCCGGCCTGAATACAGGGACCAGGCATTCTTTTCCAATTCCGAGTTGGCCGATTGCTATCGCCAGGTGTCCGCCTGGGATTTCATCATGAAGACGCCCTTCCGGGCCTACGGCGGAACCCAGGACCAGGATTTTCCGCTGTCGGTGACCCGGTTGCCCGTCCAGTTCCAGGATGTCTTCAATCCCGGCAAGGCGGAATTCATCGAGGTGCCGGGGGCATCCCATGCGGGCACCTTCCTGACAGCGATCGCCGACCAGGT
>CAWUOE010000532.1:0-2752 GCA_963923355.1 uncultured Gemmataceae bacterium
GCCGAATTGCGTGATCCACTAAGGCTGGCAGGAGCCACGGGCGGATCCTTGAACGAATGGTATGCGGCACAAGGGATTACAACGGACAAAATCAGGGTATTGAATGCCTCCGGGCTCGATGAATTGGCCTATTTCTTGAGCCACCGTGGAACCACCATGTTTCTGGTGACCATCGGGCTGGCCTGCCTGATGATCGAGATCATGAAGCCCGGTCTGGCGTTGCCGGGGATCATCAGCCTAGTCTGCTTCGCCACTGTATTCTGGTCCAATTCCACCATCAGCGGCCAAATCGATTGGCTGGCCATCCTGCTTTTCATTTTGGGACTGATGATGGTGCTTGTGGAAGTATTCCTGATTCCGGGGTTCGGAGTTGTCGGCTTCAGCGGTTTGGTCTTGATGGCCGGCGGCCTTGGTCTGGTGGTTTACGGCCACTGGCCGCAATCGAGTGAGGAATGGGTGGGATTCGGCAAGGCCCTGGCACCTTTTGGCCTGAGCGTTCTGGGTGCCATCGGCCTGGTCACCCTGTTCATGCGCAACATCAGGCATATACCCTGGGCTCGCAACCTGCTGATGGATGGCAAGGACGACGACTTCCATGATCCAAACGCCACCGGAGTGATTGACCCGCAAAAATTTCTGGCTTTGATGGGAGCATCCGGCACCACCCTGACCGCTCTTCGACCGGCAGGAACCGCGCTGTTCGGGAATGAGATGGTAGATGTGGTTTCCGACGGAGCCTTCATACAACCTGACCAAAAAGTGGTGGTGATTCACGTGGAGGGTAACCGGGTCGTGGTGCGAGTCGAATGAACCGCCCAGCACAAATACTTTTGGACGGAGTCATTCACTGATGAGCATGCTGGTTGTTCTGGCATGGCTGCTCCTTTTCCTGGGCTTGGCCCTGCTTTTTATGGAACTACTCCTTCCCACCGGGGGTATCCTGCTGGCAACCGGTGGCACAGCCGCCGCAGCCGGGATTGTGGTGGGCTTTTTCGACAAACCGGTGACTGGGTGGACTCTTCTCATCGCCACCGGGTTCCTGTCACCCGCAGCTTGGTTCGCCTTTTTCTGGCTTTGGCCTCACACGCCCCTGGGGAGGCGTTTTTTTTTGACACCCCCCGGCCCGGATGCCACCTTTGAATCTTTGCCTGCCATTCAGGCTCTCAACAATTTGGTGGGCCGAATCGGCACCACCACGAGTCACCTCCGCCCCAGTGGTACCGCGGAATTTGATGGTAGGCGCGTGGATTGCATCACCGAGGGGGTGATGCTATCTCCAGGGACCTCAGTCCGCTGCGTCAGGGTTGCAGGTGGCACTGTTGTGGTGCGCCAAAGCGATTCCGCCCCGGGACCACTGGAAGCCCCTACCCTTTCCAAGGACTTGGAATTTGACCTAGATTCGGAGTGATTCCATTGAGAATTGGGTGCGGAAGGGCATAATGGGCAAGTGAAGATTGCGATTAAAAATGATGGATAGGGTGACCTAAGCACTTTCTGCCATGGATCGAATGAACCAAAAGACTAAGGATTAAGACGTGAACCAGCCCCTCTTAGCCGCCTTGGACCTTGGCGGCATCCTGCTGATTGGCGGCGGCATCCTTGCTGCAATCATCGTTTTGGTACTGCTGTTCGTCCTCGGAAACTTCATGGGCCTTTACATCAAGGCCTGGGTGACGAAGGCCAACGTCGGCTTCACCGACATGATCCGTATGCAATTGTCCAACATCGACTACCGTCTGGTAGTGAACGAGAAAATCAAGCTGACCAACGCCGGCATCCCCATCGACATCCGGGAACTGGAACAGCATGTGCTGACCAAGGGCAACCTGGTCCGCACCGTTGCCGGCGTGATCAACGCAAAAAAAGCAGGAATCGACCTGCCTTGGAAAACCGCAGCCGCCATCGACCTTGCCGGACGTGACATCCTCGAGGCTGTTCGCTGGAGCGTCATCCCCAAGGTCATTGATTGCCCCGACCCATCCAAGGGCCGGCTCACCCTGGATGGTGTCTGCAAGAACGGAATCCAATTGAAGGCGCGGGCTCGTGTTACCGTGCGCACCAAGCTGGAACGACTGGTGGGCGGTGCTGGCGAGGAGACCATCATTGCCCGGGTAGGTGAGGGCATCGTCAAGGCGATTGGTTCAGCCGAGAACCACAAGGACATCATGGCCAACCCCAACCTGATTTCCCAAGCGGTACTCAACAACAGCCTTGATTCCCAGACCGCGTTTGAAATAGTGTCCATTGATGTGGCGGAAATCGATGTGGGTGCGAACGTGGGTGCCAACCTTCAGGCTGAACAGGCGGCGGCCGACCTACGGGTGGCCCAGGCTCAGGCTGAAACACGCCGAGCCAATGCTGTGGCCCAGGCGCAGGAAAATGCGGCCAAAGTCGAGGAAAACCGCGCCCTGCTGGTGCTTGCTGAATCGGATGTTCCCAAGGCTATCGCCCACGCGATCCGCGACGGAAAGATGGGTGTGATGGACTATTACAATTTGCAAAATCTGCAATCTGACACCGGCATGCGGTCCGCCATCGCGGGGATTGGCGGCAAGGGCGGCCAACCCACCCAAGGCTAACCAGCTCCATACTTTCTGCCCGGATGGCTGAAGCATGACAAACGCACAGGTTTTCGCAGCCGCTAATCCCCTGCTGGTGCTTCTTGTTCTCGGCGTCACCCTGGTTTTTTACATTGTCCAAGCGGTTTTCAAAGCAACGATGGAACCTAAAAAGTTCCAGCCCCCGTCAAAGC
>CAWUOE010000533.1:0-2748 GCA_963923355.1 uncultured Gemmataceae bacterium
GCAGCATCAATCTGGTGCCGGTGGGCGAGACGGCCCCGCTGGCCGACGGGCACATCCACTGCCACATCAACCCGACCGGCATCTTTTTGGAAGGCGGCCCGCACGGCGACTGTGGCCTGACCGGCCGGAAAATCATCGTGGACACCTACGGCGGCCGCGGCCGGCACGGTGGTGGCGCGTTCTCCGGCAAGGATCCGACCAAGGTGGACCGTTCCGCCGCCTACATGTGCCGTTACATCGCGAAGAACGTGGTGAAGGCGGGCCTGGCCGGGCAGTGCGAGGTGCAGGTTTCCTACGCCATCGGCTATCCCGACCCGATCAACATCTGGGTGAGCACCTTCGGGTCGGCCAAGCACGGCCTGACCGACGGGCAGATCGCCAAGCTGGTCAAGGACAACTTCAAGCTGACGCCGGCCGGGATCATTGAGACGCTGCAACTGCGTCGGCCGATCTACAAGGAAACCGCGGCGCACGGCCACTTCGGCCGCGAGCTGGAAACCTTCCATTGGGAGAAGACGGACAAGGCCCAGGTGCTGCGCGAGGCGGCGGGCATCAAGGGATAAGCCGTTCCTTCAGGAACCCGCGAAAGCCCTCCGCCCTTGAAGGTGGAGGGCTTTTTCGTTTTTGCCGGTGTAGAGTAGGTGGCGATTGCAGGGGAGTTCATCATGATTGCCGTGACCGCCATGCTTGGGCTGTGTCTGTTCAGCCAAATACCCGAGGGGGGGAAACTGGAGCGGATGGAATTCAACCATCCGGGTCTGGTGACCGATCTGGCGGTGGGGCTTTGGTCGTTTCCGCTGCCGATGGATCTGGACAACGACGGGGACATCGACCTGGCGGTGAGCTGCCCGGACGCGCCCTACAACGGGGTGTGGGTGTTTGAAAACCTGGGGAAGCAGGCGGGGGGTGAATGGCTATTCAAGGCGGGGCGGAAGGCGGGGCCAGGAGCCTTCAACCTGTCGGTGAGCCGGGTGGGTGGAAAGGACCGGGTGCTGGGGCCCGGGGTGGAGTACACGGAACTGGCGGCCAAGGGCGCTGTGGGTGGGAAGAAGCTGAGCCTGCCCGCCAACCTGCACCCGAACAGGGTGCGGCATAACCAGTGGCGGTTGGCGGACCTGGACGGGGATGGAGCATCGGATCTGCTGGTGGGGGTGGAGGACTGGACGGATTATGGTTGGGACCGGGCGTTTGACGCCCAGGGCCACTGGACCCGCGGGCCGCTGAGGGGTCTGGTTTATTTTTTGAGAAACGAGGGGACCGACGCGGAGCCGAAATGGGGCAAGCCGGTGTTGCTGCAAGCAGGCGGCAAACGGTTGGAGACCTTTGGGCTGCCAAGCCCGAGCGCGGCGGACTATGACGGGGATGGCGACCTGGATCTGGTGTGCGGCGAGTTTCTGGACGGGTTCACCTGGTTTGAAAATACAGGGGATGTAAAAAATCCGCGGTTTGCCGGGGGACGGCGGCTGGTGGACGGCGCTGGGAAGGCGCACCGGATGCACCTGGAGATGATCGTGGTGCAGGGGGTGGATTTCGACCGCGACGGGCGGACGGACCTGGTGGTGGGGCAGGAGGATGGCCGGGTGGCGCTGATGCGGCACAGTGGCGCGATGCGCGAGGGGATGCCTGTTTTCGAGGCGCCGCGATTTTTCCGCCAGCAGGCGGGTCCGCTGAAGTTTGGCGCGCTGGCGACACCGGTGTTGTTTGACTGGGATGGGGATGGTGATGCGGACCTGGTGAGCGGCAACACGGCGGGGGAGATTGGCCTGCTGGAAAACCTGGGTGGATCGCCGCCGAAATGGGCGGCGCCAAGGCTGCTGGAGGCGGGGGGCGAGGTGATACGCATCGAGGCTGGGCCGAACGGATCGGTGCAGGGGCCGGCGGAGGCGCGTTGGGGGTACACGACGCTGAGCGTGGCGGACTGGGATGGGGACGGCTTGCCGGATTTGGTGGTGAATTCGATCTGGGGCAAGGTGGTGTGGTTCAGGAACAGCGGCAGCCGCAAGGAGCCCCGGCTGGAGAAGGCGGAGCCGATCCGCGTGGCTTGGGGTGGCGAAGCAAAATATCCGCAGTGGAACTGGTGGAATCCAAAGGACGGCGAGCTGGCCACACAGTGGCGGACCACGCCCTTGGTCCATGATGTGGACCGAGACGGCAAGCCGGACCTGATTTGTCTGGATCACGAGGGGTATCTGGCCTGTTTCAGGCAGGTGCAGCGGGACGGGCGGCGGATGGTGCTGCCCGGGGAGAGGCTGTTCGAGGGGGCGGGGCCCAGCGTGTACAACTCGAAAGGCGACGCTGTGGGCAAGGGTGCCGGCCTGTTGCGGCTGAACAACCAGGAGGGGGGCGGCTCCGGCCGGCGGAAGCTGAGCCTGGCCGACTGGGATGGTGATGGGCATCTGGACCTGCTGGTGAACAGCGTGAACGCAAGCTGGCTGAAAAACCAAGGCTGCCCTGGTGCCTGGGTGTTTGAGGACCAGGGGCCGATGGACACGCGCAAACTGGCCGGTCATGACACCAGCCCGACGGTGGGGGACGTGGACGGAGACGGCAAGCGGGACCTGGTGGTGGGCGCGGAGGACGGGCATTTTTACTGGTTGAGGGGGAGGTAGAGTTGCTTTTCTTCCCCATCCTTTTTGGATATTAGTGATCCATTTTATAGGTCATTAGGTGGGTGGCGAAGCTGGCTAGCCAGTGTTCGCCGGCGTAGTCGCCGCTGGTGACATGGGCGAGGCCTTCCCGGGCGTGGAG
>CAWUOE010000534.1:0-2745 GCA_963923355.1 uncultured Gemmataceae bacterium
GGTGCCAGCGCCAACACGGTGGCCAGGAATGTCATCACGATCGGCCGGAATCGGGACCGCCAAGCCCGCAGGTCGGCTGGTTTAGTCCCCGATCCATTCGCCATCAGAAACCATTCCTCCGCTCGCCGAACGATAAAGCTCAGCAGCCGCGGGGGCTCGGGAGGCTGTGGGTCGCAGGAACGAAGATGCCTCCGCGGTCTGCTGCAGCGGATGGTTCGGCGCGACTACCTACGGCAACTCCAGCAGCGCCGCCGCGGGATCGGCTAGGAACGCTTGGACGTCCGCCGTCCGCGCCCGGAGGAGGTCGACCACATCCCGGGTCGGTCCGTTCCCGACCCGCAGCCAGATGACCTTCGGGGGCGGGCCGAGGGCCGCCGACAGGGCGGCGAAGTCGGCATCCTTCGACACCACCGCCAAGCCGCGACCCGCCGCGTACGCCCACACCGCCCGGTCGTCCGCGGTGGCCCGCCCCGCGGTGAACACCTGCTCGGACCCGGGGAACTCGGCCGCCAGCAGCCCCGGCAGTCGGCGGGACAGGTTCTGGTCGAACAGGAGGCTCACGCGGCCGGCCTCGCCAGCTGCCCGGCGGCGTAGGCGAAGCAGGCCCGCACGTCCTCGGGGGTCAACTCGGGGAAGTCGGCGAGTAGCTCATCGACGGTCATCCCACCGGAGAGGTACTCGAGCACGTCCCGGACGGTGATCCGCATCCCGCGGATGCACGGCTGGCCGCTCCGCTTGCCCGGCTCGACGGTGATCAGGTGCGACAGGTCCATGCCCGAAGCCTACCCGCCCACGACCGCGCGGTCAACGAGTGGCCGTCGCTCGGCGGGCCCGACGTCAGTCGTTGCCCACCCACTTCCAGATCAGGTGATTGCGCCGGCCGATCTCGCGGAAGAAGTACGGGAACCCCCGCACCCAGGCGTTGGCCCGGAAGTCCTCGCGGGATGCGAGGACGGCGGCGAACGGCATCCAGCAGATGAACGCGACGAACTCCAGCGGGGTCATCAGCAGGAAGAAGAGTGTCACGATGATGGAGGCGAGGATCCCGAACGGGAACCGCACCACCGTGATGAAGAAGTCCTTACTCCCGCTGGCCTCCCTCGCCGAACGAAAAAGCTCACCGGCCCGGCCGCGACACCCGCAGCCAAGACACCCGAGGGGGCGACTGGAAACAGACTACTTAGCCGGGACCGGTGCAGCACCTGGTTCGGCCCTAGTTCGCGGAACCCCAAGCTTCCATCTCCACGATCGCCTTCTTCTCTGCATCCCAGCGCAGGTTCAGCCCGACGCTCGGCTTCCGCCCGAGGCTCTCAATCAGCAGCCAAACGCCCCCCCGCGTGGTGTTCAAGGACACGTGATAGTGCGTGATCCCCTCGTCCAGCATCTTCTTGACCTGCGCATTCTTGACGTTGGCTTCCAGGTATTGAAAGCCAGCCACGGCGACGGCATAGTCGTCCTTGTCGACGTTGTAGGAAGCTTTGCCCGCCAGTTCGACGAGCACCCGGCTGGCCCGCAGGCGGATCACGTCGTCCTTGCTCGCCGTCCTCAGTTCCGCCAACTGTGCCTTCTCGGCATCGGTCCACTTGCGCCCGCCATGCTTACCGTCCTTCTCCCAGAAGTCCTTGGCCTAGATGACATCGCGAACGTCACCCGACTTGCCTTCACCCGCGAATGCCTGTGGCAGAGTGAGTAATACCGTTAGGCCTGCAGCAAACACCGAACTGCGCATGATGTGATTCCTCTTAGTGGTCGTGATGGGGCAACTACTTGACCCCAGAGAGACGACTCGGCTGGCTTAAATTAACTCTCATCGGTGGCCCAGCCTCTGGACTTCTGTTGCCGAACGATCAAGCTCACCTGCCCGGCCCCGCCCTGGGGGCCGGGTCAGGTGCAGCGCCTGGTTCGGCCGTGCAACCAGTGCGCGGCCCGCCTGCCCGCCCACGCCGCCGCCAACAACCCGAGGCCAGCGGCGAGGGCACCGGGCCAGAAGCCCCGCTGCGCCCGGCGGTGGGTGCCCGGGACGGACCGGAGGTACTCGATCGGCGGCACCCGATCCCCCGGCCGATAGCGCCGCCACTCGTGCTCCGCCACGTCGTCGGTCCCCCGGTGCGTCTCGCCCCCGGCGTCGGTGTACTCCACCTCGAGGTGATACCGGGTGGTCGAGACGCCGGTCTCCCCGTTGACATCCGCGGACGTGGACTTGCCCACCACCCGACCGGTGTCGGTCGTTACCCCGTCGCGGGCGTACCGCCAGTCCTGGCAGGCCCAGTACGGGACCCCGATTAGGAACGCGACCCCCCAGACGAGGCAGAGGACCACCGGCACGCCGAGGCAGCCACCTCCCCCGTTCAGGACTTCCGCGTCCGAAGCCATCGGAGTCAGCACCTCGCCGCCGAACGACTTAGCTCAGTGGCCCGCCCGGCTTTGCGGGCGGGTCCACTGCAGCGCCTGGTTCGGCGATCCTCAGCGCTTCTGCTCCATGTGACCGAACGCGCACTGGCTGCACTTGAAACCGCCGTTGCTGTACTGGCCCTTGTGACTGCTGAGGCAGTGCGGACACACCCGGAAGCCGCACTTGTTACAGACGAACCAGTTCCAGATCGTCGGCAGTTCTTTGCGGCAGGACTGGCATGGGATGTTCATCGAGATCCCCTCCTTCGCCGAACTAGAAGTCGGCAGAAATAATTATGCCTAAACCATCGCCCGATTCTGTCTAAAAAAGAATTGAGAGGCAGGGAGGAAAAT
>CAWUOE010000535.1:0-2737 GCA_963923355.1 uncultured Gemmataceae bacterium
TTTCAAATTGCCAGCAGGGGACGCAACCAAATCCTTTTTGGTCCAAACATCCAGGATTTGCTTGCCATTCAGTTCAGGTGGCATTTGGGGATTAGGAATGGAGCTATCCAAAAGCCAAAGGACCAAATCTGAACCAGCGGCAAAATTTAGGGCCAATTGAATCCCTTGTTGCTCCACCTCGTCGATTGTTTCGCGAACTCCCGCCGTATCACACAACTCGATGGGCCAACCCTCCAAAGCCATGGCAACCCGAATCACATCCACGGTTGTTCCAGGTATTGGCGAAACTACCGCTCTTTTTTTCCCGGCCAAATAATTCAAAAGGCTGCTCTTACCTGCATTGGGTGGACCAAGCACGGAAATTCGAAACGGTTCTAGCCAACGTCTGGCAAAATCCCAGCCAGACTCCAGATCCGAAACTGCCGCAAGCGCGGCTGTGCTATCCCCTTCCCGACAGGTTTGGATCAATTTCTCAAAAGCTAAAGGAAGAATCCGTGATTGATGGAGAAAAGCTTTGCAAACCCTCGATGTGGTGGCAAGGGTCGCCAACTGATAGAGATGTGAAACCAAACGAGTTTTACCTGGAAAAAGAGTTGTATCTTTCGCCGATATTTCCTCAAAACCCGCACGAATGAACAGTGCTCGATGCATGGCGGCCAATTCAGACCCGCCATGGCCATGCATTTCAAATATTTTTTCCGAACCATCGGCGTACGGGTAAACAAGTAAAACCTCATCAGAAGTGACAGCACGATCTTTTAAAAATCCCAAAGCTTGGTTTCGAGTGCATCCAACTGAAACTTTGGCATTGGGAACAAAAAAATCTGAAGTCAATTTTTCCGACCCGGGACCACCCAGCATCCAGACAGCAACTCCCGCTGGGCCTTCAGGCGTCACCAAAGAAAACCATGGTTTGTTATTGCGCCTCATGGACTTGGTTCGACCTACTTCAAACACGCCGACAAAAACATTCCTTCAAGCACCAGGTTAGGCTGAAAAAACGATCCATTTTCAAATAATTTGGCTATCAAGGCGCCACATCCGCCGGTGAACCAGAGAGTTGCCTCATGGTCCATTTGACGTGCCCTTCGCCAACTCCGCTCGATGGACCCCAACATTGCATTGAGCAGACCGGCTTCAATGGCCTCTTTTGTATTTTTGGCGGGCCATTGAACACCAAGGGGGCCTGGCGTTGCGATTTCGGGAAGCGCGGCAGTCCCTTCACCCAAACTTTTCGCCATCAATTTCCAGCCTGGCTGAATACTTCCGCCCATGAAAACACCGGCTCGATCCACCCAATTTACGGTCAAGGCGGTCCCGACATCCACCACCATGCAAGCCTTACCTTTTGAGCGATGGTATGCGGCTTTTGCTGCCAGCAGTCGGTCCAAACCCACTTTTTCAGGTTCATCCAAAGATAATTGGAGGCCCACCTGAGATTGCTGGTTCAACCAACAAACCTCCACCCCATGATGCTCCAAGGCATCTTTCAACCGTGCCACCTCACCGGGAACCACCCCGGCCAAAATCCAATTTTTGGGTCTTTCCCCAGTCAGGTCGATCGTTTCTTTTTCAACAAGTTCAATAAACCCAAGAAATCCATGCTCAAACCTGACAACTTTGGCAATCGAGCCGCCCTTTTGGATGCCAACCTTGATGTGGGAATTTCCGACATCCACAGCCACTGGCACACCGGACGGTGTCATGTATCCAAACCTTCCTTTTGAGCGTCTTGAAGAGAGTCCAATTGTCTCTGGATGGACACCATCAGTTCGGAAAGTCCCCTTCCGGTCACAGCAGAAAAAGCCAGAACATCTTTACCGATTGTTGTCGCAAGCTCGGCCCTGATCTCCTCGGATCCCGACAGCTCGCATTTACTCATGGCAACAATTTCAGGCTTGCGGGCGAGATCATCGCTACGCATCTCCAACTCGTGTCGGACCACCTTGTAATTATTCAGGGGACTTGAGCCATCGGTTGGAAAAGGCTCGACCAAATGAACAAGCAATCGGTTTCGCTCCACATGCCTCAGGAATTCATGCCCCAAACCAACACCTGCATGGGCTCCCTCAATCAGCCCAGGCAAATCAGCAAGCACAAAAACCCTTTCCCCGCCCATGTACACTGCACCCAAATTAGGTTGTTTGGTGGTGAAGGGGTAATCTCCAATTTCAGGTTTCGCCCGACTCAAACGGCTTAAAAGTGTGGATTTTCCAGCATTGGGAAGGCCGACCAAACCCACATCCGCAATCAACTTCAATTCCAGCAGAATGGTCCGCTCCTCACCTGGCTCACCTTCCTGAAATATTCGGGGAGCCCTATTTGTTGAGGAGGCAAAAGCACGATTACCTTTCCCCCCACGTCCGCCCTTCGCAACCACGACCCGATCCCCGTCCGCTGTCAGGTCACGGATGGTATTACCCCGATCGCGGTCAATAATCAGGGTTCCGGGCGGAACCCTGATTATCAAATCGGCAGCCTTGCGGCCTGTGCTGTTGTCGCCTCCCCCGCCACCGCCGGAATCGGCACGCCAGTGTTTACGGTTCACGATTTCGGCCAAGCTGTCCGCATTCGAAGCCGCCTCGACGATGACGTTGCCACCATCGCCACCATCACCACCATCTGGTCCGCCGCGCGGCACGTATTTTTCACGGCGGAAGCTTAAAGCCCCATTCCCGCCATCACCACCTCGAACGTGGATTTGAACCCGGTCAATGAACATGAAATCACCCCCATA
>CAWUOE010000536.1:0-2731 GCA_963923355.1 uncultured Gemmataceae bacterium
AGGGGTTCGCCAGGTATTCCCGGCTCATCGAGCGGATGCCGTAGGATGACAAAAACTTCCCTTCGTCCAGCGCGTGCCGCAGCAGGGCCTTGGTCCGGTGGCCCCGCAACAGCGAGAACAGGCGGGTTTCCACTTCCGTGGCCGCCCCGTCGGCATGGATCGCCGGCTCCCGCCAACGGGATACAAGCGAGGCCAAGTCCGGTCGCTGCACAAAGAACCAGTTCAGCCGTTCCTGGAACACCGGCAACTGGTCCAGGATTTCCGAGCTGAGCACCTCCACCGCGAACAGCGGAATCAGCCCCACCACCGACCGCAGTTTCAGGGGGAGCATCTGCCCCGTCGGCATCCGCAGGCGGTCGTAGTAGAACTTGTCACTGTCGTCCCACAAGCCGGTGCCCGTCTGCCGGAAATCAGCCATCGCCTCGGCGATGGACAGAAAATGCATGAAGAACCGGCTGCACGCATCCTCGAACACCGGGTCCCGCTTGCCCAACACCACCGCCATGCGCAGCAGGTTCAGGCACAGCATCCCCATCCAGGCCGTGGCGTCCGCCTGTTCCAGCACCGCGCCGCCGGGCAATGGCTGGCTCCGGTCGAACACACCCACGTTGTCCAGGCCCAGGAACCCGCCCTCGAAGATGTTCTGCCCGTCCGCGTCCTTGCGGTTCACCCACCATTGGAAATTCAGGCTCAGCCGCATGAACAGACGCGCCAGGAAATGGTGGTCGGCCCGGCCCGTGCGTGCCTTCTCGATCTCGAAGACCCGCAGCGCCGCCCAGGCCTGCACGGGCGGGTTCACATCATCGAATTTCCACTCGTAGGCGGGTAGCGCCCCCGAGGGATGCATTGAGAAATCACCGCACAGGTGCTCCAACTGGCTCTTGGCGAAAGCGGGGTCGATCTCGGCATAGGACACCGCGTGAAACGCCAGATCCCACGCCGCGAACCAGGGGTACTCCCACGGGTCGGGCATGCTGGTCACCGTGTGGTGCCAATAATGCCGCCAGTGACCGTTGCGGATGGCACCCCGATTGGGCGGTGGGGACGGTTCCGTCGGGTCACCCTCCAGCCATTTGGCCACCGTGTAGTGGTAGACCTGTTTGCTCCACTGCAAGCCGGCCCAGGCCTGCCGCTGGATGCGCCGGTCATCCTCGTCCGTGACATGCCTTTGCAGATGGCCGAAGAACTGGTCGGCCTCGGTCCTCCGCCGTTCCATGATGCCGGTGAAATCACTCCAGGGATCCCCGGGGCTGGATGCCTCGCTCACCAGGCGCAGCCGAACACTGGCGCTTGCCCCCGCGGGGATGGACAACTTGTGCCAGGCCGCCAGCTTCGTTCCCGCCCGGGCCGGATTCACCGCACCCCGGTCTCCCAGCACCACACGGCGGTGAATGCCGTCCTTGAAGTACCCGGCCGCGTCCGGCTGGTTGCCGTGCAGCCGTGGGTTCGTCTCGTTCTCGGTAAAAAGCAATTCATTCGGATGGTCAAAATGGATCTGCCATGTCCCCAGGCGCCGGTCCACCAGACGCGCCATCGAGTCGTTCACCGCCTGCAGGTCCGGCTTTACCCCGTCCTCCACCCAGGTCCAAGTGTTGGTGCAGATGCACTGGGGCAGCACATGGATTTCGGCGTCGTCAGCCCCCCGGTTGTGCACCACCACCTCCAGCAGATGGTCATCCGGCGAGGCTTTGGCCCAGGTGATCTCGCAGTCGAAATACCGGTTGTCGTCAAACAGGCCCGTGTCCAAAATCTCAAACTCGGGGGCCAACCGCGACAGGCCGCTGTTCCCCCGGATCAGCCTTTCGTAGGGGTAGGCTTCCTGCGGGTACTTGTACAGCATGCGGTTGTAGCTGGAGGTGGGGGTGCCATCCAGGTACCAGTGCAGCTCCTTGATATCCTCGCCGTGGTTTCCCTCGTGGTTAGCTAGACCGAAGAAGCGCTCCTTCAGAATGGGGTCCTTCCCGTTCCAGAACGCCACCGTGATGGAGAAATCCTGCTTGTCGTCGCACCAGCCGCCAATCCCGTCCTCACCCCACCGGTAGGCGCGGGATCGGGCATGCTCGTGCGGAAAATACCGCCAGGCGTCCCCATCCGCCGAATAGTCCTCGCGCACAGTGCCCCATTGCCGCTCCGTCACATAGGTGCCCCACCGCCTCCAGGGGCTCTGGGCTTCGGGAGATTGGTCCAACCGCTCATGCTCTGCGGTCGGGTGGTGGGGAAGGTGATGGTGGGCCATGGGCGGACACCCGCGACGGGGAAAACAGCGGAAGGGCAACCCGGTTTAGGATAGGATCAGCGGTGGCAGGGGCCACTACCGCCCGCTTGTCCGGCTTTCCGGAGAATCCATCATGACCAGCTTTCGGAGTCTTTTCGCCTGGTCCCTTTTGCTGGCGGCCTGCCCCTGGGTATCGGCACAAACCCGGGAAGAGAAGGTCCGCCGGGACAGGAAGGAAATCGAGGCCGAAGGCCGCTGGATCTACAACGATTTCGCCGCCGCACGCGCCGAAAGCAGCCGGTCCGGCAAGCCCATCCTGGCGGTGCTGCGCTGCATCCCGTGCGAGGAATGCGTCAAGCTTGACGAGGAAGTCATCCGCCAGGACCCGCTTATCAAACAGCACCTGGACAGCTTCGTCCGGGTGCGGCTGGTCAGCACCAACGGCCTGGACCTGTCCATCTTCCAGTTCGACACCGACCAGTCGTTCGCCGTGTTCTTCCTCGAGGCCGACGGGAC
>CAWUOE010000537.1:0-2731 GCA_963923355.1 uncultured Gemmataceae bacterium
CTGTGCCGGGGTGAGCGGGCGGGCTTGCACCGGCTTGCCCTCGAGGAAACGGTCCAAATCCTGGGCCAGTTCCAAGGCCGATGGGTAGCGTTGGTCCGGGTCCTTCGCCAGGCAGCGGATGCAGATGGCGCTGAGGTCCTTGGGAACCCTTGGGTAGACATCGGCCGGTGCCGTCGGAAGTATGTGGGCCGTCTGAATCAGTGAATCGAACGCGTCGCGCCCCCGGAATGGTACTTGGCCGGTCAGAAGGTGATACAGCACCGCCCCCAAGGAATGGACATCGGTGCGCATATCGCCTGGGAGTCCTTCGATTTGTTCCGGTGCGATGTAACCTGGAGTCCCCTTGATACCCATGAGGGGGGAATCCACCGGAAGGATCTGGTCCGTTTGGAGACCGGCCAGACCGAAATCACCCAGCTTGGCCTGACCTGCCTCGGTGAAGAGGATGTTGGCTGGTTTGATGTCTTGGTGGATGATGCCCTTCCGGTGAGCGGCATGGCTGGCGAGGGCCATATCGCGAATCAGAGTTGCGGCTAGTCTGTAACCCCACGGCGTTGCCAGCCTGGCCGACAGGTCGCCGCCGGAGCAAAATTCCAGAGCCAGCCACAGACCCTGTTCCCACAGGCCGGTCTCGTGGATGGTGACAATGTTCGGGTTTTGGAGTGTGGCCAGGGTGGAGGCCTCGGCCTTCAGGCTTTTTGCACTGCGTGATCCCGATGGGATGCGAACAATCTTCAGGGCTACTGCCCGGTTCAGGCTGGTCTGGTTGGCCAGGAAAACGCGGGAGTTCCTGGTCTCACCGATCAAACGCTGCACCGTGTAACCGGGGATCACCGGAGTTTCCCAGGGTTGCCTTCGGCTGGTTGGGCATGCGGTTGTACCTACCATCCGCATGCGGAGGAGGGCGTTCTGCAAGGGCTCCGCCAGGTCGGATAAATGGTCGGGTGAAAGTAGTTCCGCGAAGGCGGATTCGTTGGTGTCAAAAAAATGCCGACAACCGGGACAACCCAGGAGGTGATCTTCCAGGGCAGCGGCGTCGGCTGGGGGACCGACCTGCAGCAGGTCCCGGGCAACTGTGCATGGGGACACCGGGCGATCACTCCTGGTGCATACGATCGAACTGTTCGTGCAGCTCGCGGAGGCGATTGGTCACCCGCTGGGCCCCGTTGTAAACGGTGACGAGGGAAACAGCCAGGTCTTGCGCCACGGCCTTGGCTGGCTCGCGGTTCAGCCGGGTGCGTTCGAACATCTCCCAGGTGCGGGGATGCACCTCGAGCCGGACCTTGCGGATTGCCGCCTCCATGAGGTCGGTCTGGTATTCGGTGGCCAGGGCGGCAGGAATTTGACGGGCGAAATCCAGGGCTACCGTGTCAGGCAACCGGGACTGACCGCGAAACCAGTCGACCGTGGCGGAGTGGGCGATGGTGCGCAGCCACGCCCGGAAGCTGCCGCTGCCCAGCCTCTGGAAGCCCTGCCAGCTTGCCAGCATGCGACGGAGTGTCTCTTGGGTCACATCATCCAGGTCGGGCCCCTGGAGGCCCCGGGACCGCACCACCCCCTCGATCAGCGGGCGGTAGCGGTCCATGAACCGGGTGCCGGCGTCCATGTCATCCGGGGTGGAGAACAGGAGGCCGAGCAGGGTCATGTGGGTTGAGGACTGGTCCATGATTGCTGGTGTACTGGTCATTCAGGACTGATAGCGGCCTTGTTTCATAGGGAAATCTGGCGAGGCGAAGGAGTTCATTGTCCTTTGAAACGCAGCGAATTTCAACTTGCCCAACAAGGAAAAATTCAAATTATTCAAAATTATTAAGATGCAAAACAGAATGAATAATCTGTTCGACGAGCAACCTGAGGTAAAAGGGCCCCATACGCAAACCTGATCCATGAGTTTTTGCCCATTCTGGAATGAAGGGCTTAACTGCCTCTGCCTCACCTGGATTTGTCAGATGTAGGATCCCGTGTCATCTTCCTCACCGTTTTTGTGTTCGTGATCCGGGTCGTCCTGGTGATGGTGGTCCGGGTCCTCGTTGGTGGGGGATCTGGATTTCCAGTTCTCCCAGATGTTGCCGGTGGTGCGGGGGCCGGAGTCGGCCCGGGTGCGGGGTGGTGTGGGGACTTGGCCGAGGCCCAGCAAATCCGCCCGCAGTTCCTCGGCGGTGTGGAAGATTGGGAGATTGGCGTCCAGGTGCGGGGACGCGGGCGGCGGTGTGGGTGTGCGGCTGGCGGGGGTCTGGATGACCTTGGACTGAAGGTCCTGGATGATCCGGGCCTTTTTTTCCTGAATTTCGCGGATCTGGGACTGCAGGAGGGCGTGCTCCTGGCAGAGGGATTCGTAGCGCGATTTGGCCTGTTCGATCCCGGCGGGGACAACCTTCAGGAAATCGGCCCGATGCTGGCCGACCGCATCGGCGAGGCCGGTGATCAGGTCGTGCTTTTCCTTGTCGGCGACGCCGCTTGCCAGCTTGGCGATGATGCCCTGGGTGCCCTGCAGGATATCAGTGAATGGGACCAAGTCGATGTCATGGAAGGGTGCGAGGGACATGATTTTGTTTCCTGTGGGTAGACCCCTGATCGGGCCGTGGGTGGTGGCTAGTTGATCCGGGTGAAGGCGGACTTGGCGCTGAGTGTCGCCTGCCCGGAGGCTTCGACCATGACGCCCTCGTTCTTGACCATCAGATCGCCTTTGCTCTGGACCGAGATCCCCTCGACAGCGACCTTTTGTAGGTCG
>CAWUOE010000538.1:0-2712 GCA_963923355.1 uncultured Gemmataceae bacterium
ATGAGTCACATCCTCGGTCAAAACCAGCTTGATATTGCCGTTTTTACCCTTAACCAGATGGTTATGCTTGGTCTTGCTCATCTTCCAACTCCAAAATCGATGGCCGTTGTGAAACCCTTGATTCGTTAACCGTTAGGTCTAAGCAAAGTTTTGATAATCAAAAGGGAAGGTCCGAGTCACTGACGGATGGTCGCTCGTCGTAACCTGAACCTCCTGCGGGGGATTCGTAACCCTCATCCCTGCCAGGCCCACTTCCCCCACGGCTAAAGCCGCCTGAAGACTTGGGATCGTCTGATTGCCTGCCGTCCAAAAGTTCCAAGCGTTCCATCACCACTTTGATTTGAGATCGCTTTTCCCCATTTTGGGCAGTCCATTGATCCAGGACCAAGTGGCCTTCGATGTAGCACTGACTGCCTTTGCGGAGGAAACGCTCACAGCGGTCTGCCAAGGTCCCATTGTCACCGCGATTGAATGCCTCAACATTCAAAAAAACAGGCTCATCCACCCATTGGCCATCTTTTCGGGCACGATTGTTCACCGCGAACCCGAATTTCGCAACCTTGCCCCCATTGCTGAATGCCCGGGATTCCACATCCCGGGTCAGTCTGCCGATAAACATCACTTTGTTTAGGTTGGCCATGGATTTGCCTTTTGCGAAAACCACTCCCGGAATACAGGACAAAAAGACCAGATTCAGGGATTCATTTCAGCAAGGAAAAAATCATCCTTCCCGAGCTTCGGCGGGCCTGCGGCGGCGATTCCTATCGGGAGCCGGATCAAACAAATCCTCATCCGGCGGTTCGGTAACTGTTTGCAGCGCAACCGCATTGGGATCACGGGCCACTGCGATCATGCTGTCTGCCAATTTCGGGTCAATTGCCAGGAACATGCTCCTAATCACAAATTCCTGAAGTTTTAGGTCCGCCTCGATGGGCGTAACCGCGGATCCGGGAGCCTTGAAGGACAAGAGATAATAAAGGGCCTTGCGCTGCTTTTTGACTGGGTAGGTCAAGCGTCGCTCGTCCCACACGCGGTGAACGATGACCTCGCCACCATGTTTGGTCACAATCTGGACAAGGGTCTCTGCTGCCTTGTTGAGGTCACCGGCCATCTTGCCGGTGTCAAGCAGGAACATGCCTTCATAAAAACGCATTGCCATACTATTCCGCGCTCCCGTCTTCATTTCGCAACAAACAAAAAGTACCGCAAAGTTTGATAAACATTGGTTTCAGTCCTTGGAATCGCCTTTGCCATTGAACCTGTTCATGGCAAATTCAATTCCCAAAGACCACCAACACTGGACAGCCTGGGTGGCAAGGATCAAAGCATCCTCGACGACTGGCTTTTCAGCAGGACTGAACCTCCCCAAAACATGGGAAACGGCTTCACCGTTTCGGGGAGATCCCACTCCAATTTTCAGCCTTCCGTAATCTTCCCCCAATACCCCCTGAATGTCTCGTAACCCATTGTTTCCACCATGGGAACCCTTATGCCTCAAGCGAAGTTTTCCAACGGGAAGGTTGATGTCGTCACAAACCACCAAAAGATTCTCAAGGGGGACTTTGTGGAACCGAATAACTTGAACCACACATTTGCCACTGAGATTCATGAAGGTTTGCGGTTTGACCAGAAGAACTTTCTGGTCTCCTTCCCGCAATTCGCTGACAAGCCCTCCCATTTTTTCCTGAAAAGGTCCGGCTGAACTGGACAAGGCCAGTTGGTCGATGACCTGAAATCCAACGTTATGCCGGGTCCCCTCGTATTGCTTTCCGGGATTACCCAACCCGAAAACCACTTTGAGCATCGGGCACCCTGGATCAGATTACTCCTTGCCTTCCTCAGGTTTCTTCTTGGTAAGAACCTCGGGTTCAGGGGAGGTGCCCTCCGTGGGCTTGATCTCTTCTTCACGCTTGGCGACAACGTGCAGAACCACCAGGTCTTGGTCATTCAACACTCGAACCCCGGGCGGCAGTTGCAGTTCGCGTACGTGAACACTGTCACCAATCTTGAGTTCACTGATGTTGACGGAAATATTTTGAGGAACTTGGGTGACAAGGCATTCGATATCGACACTGTGCATGGTGATGTCAAGTACGCCACCGGCATTCACACCCGGAGCCATGCCTTTGGTCACCACAGGCACGTGGACTTTGATTTTTTCGTCAGCCGAGACGCGTCCAAGATCGACATGCAAAATGTCACGTCCCAAGTGATCCCATTGCACTTCGCGGATAATGGCTTGCTCGGTTTTTTTTCCTTGATGAATTGAAACAACCGACTTGCCGAGCCGAATGGCGTGTAAGACTTCTTTGGGGTTGAGCGTGATCAATTCTGCAGCTTCGCCATGGGAATAAAGAATTGCAGGAATTTTGTCACTTTTCCTGAGGGCCCGGGATACCTTGCTGCCGGTTTTGGTTCTTGGCTCTACCGACAGGGTCACAGCGTCTGACATCACAACCTCAAGCGTTAATCGCCCGTTTGAATTCGTTGGAGCAATAAAAAATCAGCCGCATTGGTACGGCTGATTCGGCTCAGTAGAAAGGCTATTTATTCCACAAAACATCAAGTTTGGCAAGACCTTCAGGATCAGGGCAAGCCTCAAAACTTACAGTTTTTGAACCGTTGTCAATTCATCAATTGTAATACTGGTTCTTTCGCCATTGTCTTTCTTGATATGCAAGCAAATCAAGATGATGTCGTCTTCGGGGACAC
>CAWUOE010000539.1:0-2709 GCA_963923355.1 uncultured Gemmataceae bacterium
CCCCCTGCCCGACCGGGCGACGGTTTCCCTACCGGTTTCCGGGGGGATCAATACCGCGGAGAAATTGCAGGAGCTCGAAAGGAACCTGGTTCAAGACAGGAACATCCCCGTCATTCCAGCCCAGCAACCGTTGGCCCTCGACATCGGCACCCAGGAAAACCGCACCCCTCTGGCGGTCTACCGCAGCCATGGCGGGCTGGTCGCCAGAAACCTGAAAAACGGTTCGATCCATTGGGCCAATCCGATCGACTGGTCGATCGACCGGATGGCCCACGGCGGACTCTTGAGCAAGGCCAAGCACCGGGACGCCCTGGACACCTGGTTGTCCGGCTACATCTCGGGAACCGCCAACGGCATGGCGGTGGGGGGCAGCCCCTCGTTGGTCTTTGAGAATTCCACGGTGGGCACCATCAGCAGCGATGGCCAGCGGGTCTTCACGGTGGTTGATTTCGAGGTTCCGCCGGCGTCCCCCTCCTTCAACGGCATGGGATTCCCGATGGGCGGCCCCATGGAGGGCCCGGGCAGCATGTTTTCCCGCTACGGGTCGGATGTTTCTGACGCGGTGATGCAAAACCGGATCGAGGCCTACCATCTGGTCACCGGAAAACTGCTCTGGCGATTGGGTGGCAAGGAAGGCGCCCCGAATGGCGAATTGGCGGAGAGCCTTTTCCTGGGGGCGCCGTTGCCACTGGGGGACAGGCTTTTTCTACTCAATGAGAAACAACAGGAACTCCGGCTGGTCACGGTGGATGGTGCCAGCGGCAGGTTGCTGGGTATCCAGCGACTCTGCACGGTCCGGGACCGGGCCCAACTGGACGTGGGAAGGCGGACCTCCGCAGCCCACCTGGCTTATGCCGATGGGATTTTGATCTGCCCTACCAACGCCGGGGTGGTGATGGGTGTGGAATTGTTGACCCGCAGTTTTGTCTGGGCCTACTCCTACCGGGATTCCGTGGAGAATGGATCCGCTGCCCCGAACATGGGCGTTTTTCCTCCCGGTGCGATGCCGCCGATTCGCGGGCCCAGGGGCGTTCCCCGCCTTCCCAACGGCATGATGCCCACAGCCCCGACAACCACCTCGGGGGGGTGGAAATCCTCCCCTCCCCGCATAGCCGAGGGGCGCCTGGTGTTCACATCGCCGGATTCGCAATCCGTGGTTTGCCTCGGCCTCAAGGACGGGGGCCAGCAATGGAAGTCCCGTCGTGAGGAGGGAGACCTGTATGTCGCGGGAGTCGCCCAGGGCAAGGTGATCATCGTCGGCAAAAAACAGGTACGTGCCCTGGATTTGCGGGATGGAGGCAAAAAGATGTGGAGTGTGGAAACCGGCACCCCGGCCGGTTACGGCTCCATCGCCGGCAGCCAGCTTTACCTGCCCCTGCGTGGCAATGAATCCAGCAAGCAGCCGGAAGTTTGTGTCATTGACCTGGAAAGGGGGCAAGTCGCCTCCCGCACCAGGAGCAGAAAGGCCGCCCCGGTGGGCAACCTCGTTTTCCACGAGGGGGAGATGGTGTCCCTGACCTCGGATCAGGTCACTTCCTTCCCGTTGTTGTCCGCGAAACTCGCGCAGATCGATGCGCGGATCATGGCCAACCCCAACGATCCCGTCGGTCTCATGGAGCGGGGCCAGATGCGTCTGGACAAGGGGGATTGGGCCGGTGCGGTGGACGACCTGACCAGGTCGATCCAGGGCAAGCCGGGGCCGGAGGTTTTGGCCAAGGCCCGTGAAAACCTGCACGAGGCTTTTGTCGAGTATTTCAGCCGTGATTTTGCCAAGGCGGAACCATTCCTTCGCTCGTTCGAATCCACCTGCGCCATGGAGATACCGGCACAGGCTGACGCCCAAACGATTGAGCAAACCCGTCGGGAGGAGAAGAGGCGGCGGTCGGTTTACCTGAGGTTGCTGGCCCGGGGACGGGAATCCCAGGGCAAGGTTTTGGAGGCTTTCGACACCTACCTGCAAATCGCGGGTCTGGGAATGGAAGGCGACCTGGATCCGGTGCCCGAGGAAAACGGCCTGAAGGCAACCCCTGATGTCTGGGCCCGGGGCAGGATTGCCACCATGGTTGAAAAGACAGCCGCCGATTCACGCGGGGAATTGGAAAAGAAGGTCGCGGCCCGATGGGAGGCCATGAAATCCGGCAACGCTCCCCTGGCCGAATTGCGCAAGTTCTCCCAGGTTTTCGGATCCCTGCTGGAAAGCGGCCGCGCCGCCCAAACCGAGCTTGCCCGAAGATTTGGTTCGGATGGCACCCCCGCCGGGTTTCTCCAGGCCGAGCAGGACTGGATCAGCCTGAGGCAATCGGCCGGGACCCCGTCGCAGGCTGGTGAAGCCCTGCTGGCGCTCTCCAACCTGTACCTGGAAAAAGGCCTGGCGGAAGACGCAGCCGAGTGCCTGAAGGAATTGGGCGCCACCTCCCAGGACGCCCAGGTGGCGGGTCGCACGGGGGCGCAGTGGCTGGCGATGGCCTGGTCGGACCACCGGCTTTCCCCGTTCCTTTCCGGCCAGCCGCGGTGGTTCGCCAACGGGCCGGTCAAGGCGTTGCCGGTGGAATCGAACCCGGGTAACAACCCGCGTTACACCCAGGCAATCCCGCTCAAGCCGGCCGGCGAGGTCCTGCCCTACTTCCGCGGGAAGAGGCTGACGCTGCAGTTCAATTCGGGTCGGTCCAATTTCAACCAGGTCCGCATGGTGGATGCCGAGTCGGGGGC
>CAWUOE010000540.1:0-2708 GCA_963923355.1 uncultured Gemmataceae bacterium
GCTCTTATGCGAATCAAACTAGTGTGGAATCACATTTTTAATAAGTTTTAATAATATATTTATTTATATAAAAATATTATTTTTACCATCAACGCCCATCGCCAGATGAAAACAGGCGGGCATCCACTCGTTGCGCTTTGGTCAGGTCGATACCGCCGCTCAAATCCATTTCCATCTTGTGCTCCGATGCCAACCGGAGTGGCAACCGAGCCGTAAATCGACTGCCTTTTCCCAACTCGCTGCGGACTGACACCTCACCACCCATGAGGTGACACAATTCGCGAACAATGGACAAACCAAGGCCGGTACCCGCGTGTTCACGGGTCAGGGGATTTCCGCCTTGGCGGAATTTTTCAAAAACCAATTCCTGCTCGTCCTCCGCGATACCAACCCCGGTATCACTCACCTCCAAAACCAGGCGATCCTCCTCGACTTGTGCCGAAAGAACCACCGTTCCTCCCCGGGGGGTAAATTTGATGGCATTGGAGAGAAGGTTCTGCAAGATCTGCTGAAGTTTGACAGGGTCTTGCCGGGCTACCGGGAGATCTGCCGACCAATTCCCCTCGAGGAAAAGGTTCTTTTTCTCGGCCAATGGACGAAACATCGAGAGAACGCCCTCCAGAATATCCGCAGGGCTGAAATCGCTGGGGGCCAGCTCCATTTTACCTGACTCGATTTTGGCCAGGTCCAGAATGTCCTGAACCATCTCCAGCAAGCTTTGTCCGCTGGTCTTGATGTTGTTGGTCCACCTTTCCTGTTTGTCACTCAGGCCGCCGGTTGCCAGCAAGACATCGGAAAAACCGAGGATGGCGTTCAATGGGGTCCTCAACTCGTGGCTGATGGTGGCAAGAAAACTGTCCTTCAGCCGGTTGCTTTCGTAGAGGGCGAGGTTGGCTTGGGCCAACTCATCCACCTTGGAATCCAGTTCCAGGTTCGCGCGCTTGAGCTTGTCTTGCATGGATACCAGGGTCCGCAACATGCGGTTGAAAGCATGGCTCAGGTTCTCGAATTCATCGCCGGTTTGGATTTCGCTTCGGACATTCAACTGCCCGGTGGCAATCGCATCACTTACTTCCTTGAGGTGCTTGACCGGTTTCACGATCACGTACCGGACGATCAGGTAGGACCCGGCCATGATCAAAAGGGCTGTGGCCAAGGCTGTGCTGATGAGAATGGCCCGGTTGAAATGGACCTGGCTCTCAAGAGACTCCGTAGGAACCTTCAGTTCTACCTTGACCAGTGCCAACAAATCCCCGGGTATCAAATCGGGTCGGGTTTTCCGGTGACACCCGAGGCAACTTTCCGAGGCCCGGACCGCGCCGAAAAAAACATTCGTGGAGCGGGACAGGTTCAGGTAATTCTCCTCGTGGAGATCAGGCTTGGCCAAAAAAGCTTGAAGCCTTTCTCGGCTCAATTCATCCCCCGGACTGTTCTGCTCCCGCATGGAACCGGGGACTATCACCCGCTGTTTGTAAGCACGGAGCCCCTCGGGCCAGAATTTTTCCTGTTGATCCCGCATCCCTTCCACGAGGCCGAGGTGAGCCTTGTCGGCTGCGGTGCTCTCGGATCGGCAAACGGTATTGAGTTTTTCCTCCACCACCTGGAGGACCAGCAACCTACAGATGCTGGGAACCTGCTCGTAGGCGAGATACTCGGTTTGTGATGCGTAAAGCCAAAAGCTCCCAGTCACCAACAGCAGGATGAACCCCCCCAGCAGGAAGCGGCATTTCCGCTCCAAGCTGTTTTCACCCAGCAACCTTTTGAAACCGCGATAGGACATCAGTACCGCACCCCACCCACTCTCCTCGGCACAACCAAGCCAGGGGTTTCTGGCTGGCATCTAGGGCAAAAATGGCTCGAGCGACCACCCAGGATCCACCGAACCACTTCTGAACCACACTGGAAACAAGGTTGCCCTTCACGACCGTAAACCTGGAGGAAGTCCTGGTTTCGGCCGTTCAGATTTTCTCCCCCGACATAATCCCTGATAGTTGATCCGCGGTTTTCTATCGCCTGGCGCATCACTTCAGCGGAATGGCTTAACAAACGGCCTGCTTCACTCTCACTCAATGAGGAAGCCGAGCGACAGGGATGAATCCGCGAGGCATGCAGGCTTTCATCCGCATAGATATTCCCCAACCCGGAAACAATGGTCTGATCCAACAAAACAACCTTGATGGCTCTGCTAGTCCTCGCCAAAGCCTCCCGCCATCCCTTCAGGGAACAATCCCATGGCTCAGGGCCCAGGGGGTGCTTTTCAAAGAACGCCTCCAATTCAACCTGATTTTTTGCCAGGTGAATCCCACCAAAACGCCGAATATCCCTGAATCGAAGCGATACCTGCCCTTCAGGATCCTTGCTTACTTTTTTGTTGGCTTGCTTTAACCCTTTTCCAGAGGCAGAACCCAAGTCAAAGCAGAGGTGTACATGGTCATCCGGCAAGGTCGAATGACTGACCTGGGTGGGAACACGAACAAAGGTGAGTTGACCAGTCATTCCCAAATGTGCAATCAACTTGGGGGATTTGCAGATGATTTCATCCCCTTTTGGTTTGCCACTTTTTCCCAAATATAAGATCAGCCATTTGGCTCGCCTTTTTACCTCTTGAAAAGTCAGTCCCTGGACTAAACTCGCCCAGCTTTGCTGCCAAGGCAAACGCAGTTTCTTGCCACTCCACCACACACCTTGGATGGTTTTGCCAGTCAACA
>CAWUOE010000541.1:0-2703 GCA_963923355.1 uncultured Gemmataceae bacterium
ATGACGGCGCTGGGCAGCGAGGGCGTGGTGGAGATCGACTTCGCGAACAAGAAGATCGACCTGATCCAGCCGTCGCACGCCTTGGCCGGTGGTCTTCTGGATGCGACGCGAATGACACCACTGGCACTGCAGGCGCTGCAGCAGGAGATGGCCGGTCACCTGGAACAGACCGGGTGGACCTGCGAGGCGCAGCAGGACCAACTGACGCGGGAGCTGATGGATTTCACGCAGGCGGCGCGCACCGGGAAAAGCCCCCGTGTGACCGGCACCGCCGGCAGGCGCGTGGTGGAACTGGCGGAGCGGATCATCGAGGCGATGGCCGGCCACTGCTGGACCGGGCGGATGGACGGACCACAGGGCGTGCATGGCCTGCCGGCACCCCGGGGACCGCTGGTGGCCAGCAACCGTCGCGCGGCGGCCTGAAATCCAGCCAAGGACTGCAATCAAACACGCCCGGCGACAAAGCCGGGCGTTGCTGCTTTCTGGGCGGTTGTCGTCAGGGTTTGGCCTGGGCGGCTTCGAGCGGCAGGACCAGCCGGGCGCCATGGCGGCTCCAGGCCAGGTTTTCTGGAAGCTTGAGTCGGAAAGCCGACCGGCGTGGGCCCCACTGATCATTCCACGGGCCGCCACGCATCACACGGTAGGGGCCGGATTTCTGGCCGACGGGGTCTTGGGCAGGTTCCTTGGTGAAGGGACCGTAAATGTCCGAACACCACTCCCAGACATTGCCCACCACATCAAACAAGCCGAAGGGATTGGCCAGGTAGGTTCCCACCGGGTCCTGATGGCCATCGAGAAACCGGCCCTGGTTGTCGCGGGGGATGGGCCCCATCCAGGAGGGTGTGGTGGTTCCGGCCCGGCAGGCGTATTCCCACTCGGCCTCGGTGGGCGCACGCAACGCGAGCCCCCTGCCCTGCTTCACCTTGTCACAAAACTGCAGCACATCGGGATAGCTGACCTGATCCACCGGAAAGTCGGCGGTATCGCGCTTCATCAGGGCTTCGTTGCAAAAGGACGGGTTGGCCCCCGTCACCGCCTTCCATTGCCTTTGGGTCACCTCGTATTTGCCCAGGTAGAAGCCCTTGGTGATTTCCACGGTGTGCAGGGTTTCATCGGGGTTGTGGAAAGGCTCATCCTCGGGCGAGCCCATCGGGAACGAGCCGGGAGGGATGAGGCGGAAAACCATCTTCTCGCCCGGGGCGATCTCCCGCTCAATCTCCAGGGGCAGGCTCTCCTTTTCGGCGAATTTCCGCTGGGCTTCGGCGGCCCGGGCGCCCTCCTCCGCGGCCTGCTTCCGCTGCTGGGCGTCTGTCTCCAGGCGGGCGGCCAGCCGGCGTTCGGCATCCAGCCTTTCCACCTCATCGGAAATGCGCTGGTTCGATTCGCGCAGGCGCGAGACCTCCATCTCGGCCGCGAGGCGGGTCTCCAGCGAGCGATTCTGTCCCATCAGTCTGTTCGCCAGATACAAGGTGTAGGCGGCCACACCGACCGAGCAGGCCAGCGCCACCATCGCGAACGTGAAGGAAGAACCGTTGGACTTCATGGGGGACCATGATCAGGGTGACAAGATATCCGCCATAATACCCGACTCTCAGGACCCGTGAAGGATCGCTTGGACAAAGGCCTTCTGGGCATCGGGTGTGGCAGGAAACCATGCGCCAAGCGCCGCGCCCTGGAAGGCCTTTTTCACCGCATCGGGTGCCAGGTCGCGGTCCTGTCCATCCACCCCGCCGGCGAGAACCACGCGCCCCGTCTCAGACAGCGCCGCCAGATGGGGGATGTCCCCCACCTCGACAAGCAGGCGCGGGGCCAGCAGCCCCAGCCGCTGGCCCGAAATCGGCTTTTCCGACAACAGGCTGACCGGGGGGCGGAAAGCCGCCACGCCCCGGATGCGTCCAGATTGGGCCCCTGCGGTGAGGGCGGCCACGCCCATCGATCCGACACCCACCACCCGCACCCCGCCGTTCCGTCCGGTGGCGCCGGTGGAGACGATCGCCCCGGCCAGGGTGCGCACGTCAAGAGTCCACTGGCCCAGCAGGGGCCTGCCCAGCCACAGGCTCCATTCGGCGGTGTTGTGGTCCGGGGCGGAACCGATGGCATCCCCCTTGCGCGCCTGCCCGCGCAGGTCCGCGGTGATGACCCAGGCGCCGGCATCGGCCAACTCCTTGAAGAGGGGGTGTTGGCGGGCGGCCGCGGCCCCTTCGGGATGAAGCAGAATGACGGCTGGAGCGGCCCCGGAGGCCGGATGGATGGAGGCGGTGAGGGTGATCCCCTTTTCCGGATGCCAGGTGAGGGTGTCACCGGATTGGGAAAGTGCCGGTTCGGGCAGGTCGTCAGCGTGGTCCTCGTGGGGGATGGCCAGCACCTGGTGCAGGGCCCCGGTTTTCCGTTTACGCCATGAGTCATCCACGCCGTCCCCGGGTAGCGGATTGGCCTCGAGGGCCTGCAGGCCGATTTTTTTGGCGAAGCGCGGCACGGAGATCCACCCCTCGGGATTGGCCGCATCCGCGGCAAAACAGCGGAGCTCCTCGCGCGGGAACGGCTTGAAGTCGGCCTCGGGCACCGGCGAGCCATCGCCTTGGCCCGCCAGGTGCAGGCGCATGAAGCCCACCATGGCCTCGCGCATGGGCCTGGAATAATCGTGGCCCGACTCGAAGACCTTGTGCACCAGCGCCTTGTCGGAGCCCAATTGGGTGTAGACCT
>CAWUOE010000542.1:0-2681 GCA_963923355.1 uncultured Gemmataceae bacterium
TCGTCGGCAGCGTCAGATGTGTATAAGAGACAGGGCTGATTTGGCGGCATCGGCCGCGTTCATGACAATCACATCCCCCTCGGCGAGGCCCGATTGTATCTCCACCAATTTGTCATCCGTCAGGCCGGGCTTCACCTGCCGGACCTCGGTGCCGGTCGCGGTTTTGACGGTCACCGTGAATCCTTCCTTGGCGGTACCCTTGATGGCCTGGATGGGGATGAGGATGGCGTTTTCCACCTTGCTGTCGGTTTGGATGGTGACGGAGGCCTTCATACCCGGTTTCAGTTGCATTTCCTCGGAGGATGTGGGGGTCAGTTCCTCATCAATCTCCACCAAGGTCCGGTAAACCGTGATGTCGGAAGTCCAGAAATCCGTAGCCGCGGGGACTTCATCGACGATTTTCACATGGCCGTTCAACACCTTGTTCGGGAATGCGTCGATGCGCACCACCGCTTTCAATCCGCTGCGGATCTTGATGGGACTGAACTCCCGGAACGATTCCCGGTCCAAAACGTTGAGCGCCTCATTGACCAAAAGCCCCAACCTGGAGCGGACGCCCAGGGTCAACAGGCTGTTGATCTCGTTGAATCCCAAAAACACATCCCCGCGCACCTTGGCCCGCATCGCCTCATGCACGCGGACATTCACCAGCATCCTGTCCAGGTTGGGGATACGCATCAGCTTTTGCCCCTCCCGGACCGGTTCACCCTGGGCGATGATCGACTGCTGGGACCCCGATCCGAAACGGGCCTGTTCAGGCACATAGAAAACCACCAGGCCGTCCTGGGGGGCGGTGATGTTGCATTTGCGGATCTCATCCTCCAGTTCGGCGCAACGGTTTTCCTCCTGCCGGTAGACCGAGTCCTTGGTTTCCGCGTCGCCCCGGTTCTGTTTTTCCTTGGCGTTAGCCTGGATCAGGGTCGTCTTGTAGGTGCTCTGGGCCTCGGCGAGCTTGCTTTGCATCTCCTTGATGGTGCGGGGCGCGGTGAATTTCTCGAGGACCTGAAGTTCCTCCTTCACCTTCTTCAGGCTCAGTTGGGAACTTTGCTGTTTGAACCGGTCGGACATGGCCTGGTTGCCGGTGCGGTAATTTTTGCTCACCATCCGGTCATTCCAGATTTCGCGGTCCTTCCACATTTCCAGATCAGATTCGGCCACAAGGACCCGACCCTTGATCTCGTTGGTCACCTGGGGCAGGTCACCTTCCTGATATTTCTTGAGATCCAGAGCCGCCAATTCTTCGGCGACCTTGGCGCTGGCGATCTCCTTGGCATTTTGGCTGATGGTGATTTCAAGCGTCTGGACCGCGGCGTTCCACTCGTTTTTCGCCTTGTCGCGGACAATTTTCTGGGCCTTGAGCTGCTCTTGCAGACCGGAATCGTCGAGGTGGATCAACTGGTCGCCCGCCCGCACCCGGGCGCCGTCATCAACCAGCACCGCACGGATCGTGGTCGCGATGGTGCTGCCCTTGCCTGCCTTCACCTGGCAGATGACATCCTTGTTTTCGGCGGCTTCCAGAGTGCCCCGTTCCGTGATCGCCACGGTCAGGTTGCCCTTGGTGACCTTTTGGGTGATCCAGTCGGAAGGATCGGCGGCGGACCGGGAAGGCAGGAATTTGACCACGGCGAAACCCATGGCCCCGAGCAGGGCCAGGCCGCCGAGGCCGACAATCCAGCGTTTGCCTTTGGCGCCCTTGGGCTCAGGGGGTTGCAGGGCCCGCATTCCGCTCAGCCGGGTTCTCCCCATTTCCGGGACGTGGAGGGGGGAGCTGGTCGGCTGGGCCGGGCTGTGGGATGGGCTCGAGGTCGCCGGGTTTTCCGGGTTGGCATTGGCAGGTTTGGATGTCATCGATCCAGACTCCTCGGGGGTCCAGCGGCATCAGTTCCAAGTCTCGATACAGTTGGATCCTGAACCGAATATAGTTGATCCAGATGGTGAACAGGCTGTTTTGCGCACGAATCTTGCTGCTTTGGGTATCCAGTAACTGCTGGGTAAGGGCGGCTTGGTTGGCATCGTTCTGGGGTCCCTGACTCCCAGGCGTCGGAGCATAAAGTGTTTCCAGTGCGTTGTCGAGGTTGAGGTAGGCAAGCTCCACAATCTGCTTTTGCAACTCATAATTTCTGGCTTGGGCCCTCAGGGCGCGGATCTGACTTCTCACCTCCAAGGCGATCGTATCTTCAAAAGCCATCAGATTGCGCCGTTGTCGCTGCCAGTTGAACAAAGTGGCGCGATAGGCGTTTCGCTCCACAATCCTAACCAGCGGAGCCTCGGCGTTGATTGCCAGCCGGTGGCGAACCCTGCTGCCGGAAAACGCCAAGGGCCGGGCTACATCCTCGGGTGACAACGCTTGCATATTATAGCGCACGTCCACAGCGCCCAGCAAACCGTTTGCGGCCACAGCGACCTGACGCCAAGCATCCACCAACTGGGCCCGGCCATTCATCAGGTCCAGACGGTTCAGCAGGGCAAAGCGAACCCCGCTTTCCAGGGCGATATCCAGGGGTGATCTCATGAGATCCACACCCTCCACACAGATCGGCGGCATTTCCGGCCATTCGGTCTTCAACTTGGCAAGCAATTCGTTGCGGGGCTGGACGTACAGCAGGACGAAATCTTCCAGAAGACTCTCAAATTCATTGATGTCGTTGGGACCCAACTCCTTTTTGTTGGCCATTTTTTCC
>CAWUOE010000543.1:0-2675 GCA_963923355.1 uncultured Gemmataceae bacterium
GGGGAAATGCGCGATCCGCGCCGTCTAATGCCTCTCTCCACGTTGGGGGGCTGTGCCTTGGTCACCGGCCTCTACCTTCTGCTAAATATTGCCTATATCGTCGCCTTGGACCCGGAAGGGATGCGTGATCGCTCGCTGGAAGAGGTGGGGCCGGTGGCGGATTTGGCGATGCGCAATTTGTTCGGCGGCGCATTTGCCAATCTGCTCAGTGTCGTGCTGGGCATCGGCTTGGTGGCGTCAGTGAGTTCTTACCTCCTTGCTGGTTCCAGGTTGCCCGTGGCGATGGCCCAGGATGGGTACCTGTTTCGGGCCGTTGGCCGTATCCATCCCACCCGCCACACTCCAACGATGGCCCTGATCATTCAGGGTGGCTTGGCGATCGCCATGTGTTGGTCCGGCACATTTCTGCAAATTCTGGATTACACCTCGGTCGGTCTGACGGTGATCAGTGCCATGGTGGTTTGCAGCATTTTTCCACTACGCCGCCGTCAGGAATCCGGGCTGGCGGTCAGGTGTCCCTGGCATCCCGTCCCGGCCTTGGTGTTTTTGGGCCTCTCGGCCTGGACGATTATCTTCGGATTATTGGACAAGGACCGGTTTCTGCCGACAACGCTGTGCCTGGTCACTGTGCTGGCTGTGATCGCGCTGGGGAGCTGGTTCTACAGGGGAAAATAAAGGCTGAATCCTGATGGCATATTCATGCCAGGATTTTTGTCACCACTTCGCCATGCACGTCGGTTAGACGGAAATCGCGCCCGGCGTGTCGGTAGGTGAGTCGTTTGTGGTCCAGACCCAGCAGGTGCAGAAGGGTGGCGTGAAGGTCGTGGAAATGTACTTTGCCTTCCACTCCGTAGTAGCCATATTCATCTGTTTTGCCATGGGCCAACCCACCCTTCACGCCACCCCCGGCAAGCCACATGGTGAAGGCATGTGGATGGTGGTCTCTACCATCTTTCCCCTGACCGGCGGGTGTGCGCCCGAATTCGCCCCCCCAAAGAACCAGCGTGTCCTCTAGCAGGCCCCTGCGGTCTAGGTCGGTCAGCAGCCCGGCGATCGGTTGGTCCACCTCCAGCGCGTTCTTGGTGTGGTCGCCCTTGAGGCCGCCATGCTGGTCCCATTTGTAACTGTGGCTGCACTGGATGAAACGGACCCCGCGCTCGGCAAACCGCCGCGCCATCAGGCACAACCGGCCGAAGTTTTTCGTCTGCGGTTTATCCAGTCCGTACAGGCGATGCGTTTCCTCCGTCTCGCCCGAAATATCCTGCAATTCCGGGGCGGCGGCTTGCATGCGGAATGCCAATTCAAAGCTTTCGATCCGCCCTTCCAGTGCCAGGTCCGGGCCGCCCTGGGCCAGTTTCTCTAGGTTCATCTGCTGCAACAGGTCGATTTCCTTGCGTTGTGCCGCCCGTGGGGTGGCGCCTGAAATGAACGGGATGGCAACTTTTTCTGCGGAGATGCTCGAGGTTCCAAGCGGGGTGCCCTGGTGCGCCGCGGGTAGGAAGGCGCTGGACCAGTTATTGACACCTCCATGGCTGAGGGAAGGGCACAGCGTCACATACCCGGGCAGGTCCTGGTTTTCAGTCCCAAGCCCGTAGGTGACCCAACTGCCCATGCTGGGACGGATGAACGTGTCGCTCCCCGTGTGAAGTTCCAGCAGCGCGCCGCCATGACGGGAGTTGGATCCATGCATGGCATTCAGCATGCACAGCTTGTCCACGTGTCGGGCTACGTGCGGAAAAAGCTCGCTTACCCACAGGCCGCTTTGCCCGTGCTGTTTGAACTTCCATGGGGATGCCAGCAGGTTGTCCGTGGGGCTTGAGACGATCCTCGGCTTCGCGAAGGGAAGTGGCTTCCCGTCGTCGCGGGTGAGCAGCGGTTTGTGGTCAAAGGTGTCCACATGGCTGGGGCCGCCATGCATGAACAGGAAAATCACCCGCTTTGCCCGGGCGGAAAAATGGGGCAACTTGGGTGACAGCGGGCCTGCGTTGGCCGCCGAGACCTTGGTTTCAAGGCCCAGCAAACCGTTGAGGGCAAAGGCTCCAAAGCCCGCGCTGGCATCCCTGAGCATCTGTCGCCGGGTGAACATTCCGGACACTCCCGTGCTTTCAGTCCACATGGACAAATTCACTCGATGCCAAGACCACCCGGCAAAAGGATTGCCACGATTTCATTTCCCGCTCCCGTTCGTTGCCTGCCAGGCTGGGCCGAATTTCCCGGGTGAAGGCCAGGGCGCGTTCCATTTCTTTTTGGCTGGGAAGCCTGAGCAAGGCTTGGCGGTAGATGGATTCAACCCGCTCCGTGTCGGTCTTCAGCCGCACAAGCTTTTCCGCCCAGGAACGGGTCTTGTCTTCCATCAATTTGCTGTTCAAAAGGGCGAGCGCTTGTGGAGCCACTGTGGTTGCCACCCTTTCGCCATTCGACGAACTCGGGTCGGCGAAATCAAAGGCCTGCAGGAATTCGTACACACGGCTGCGGATCACCGGCAGGTAAATACTGCGGCGGTCCACCTGGTAAGGATCGAAAGCCTCGCTGGCTGTGCTGGCCACGTAGGCATGATTGGCGGTTTTCAGCAGCGTTCCACCCGCTGAGCGGTCCAGGTCGCCCGAAACCGAAATGATGCTGTCCCGCAATGCTTCCGCTTCAAGGCGTTGGCGGTTGAAACGCCAAAACAGGCT
>CAWUOE010000544.1:0-2660 GCA_963923355.1 uncultured Gemmataceae bacterium
ACTGGTCTGGTAAACGACCCGGATGAGACCGTGCGGGGTTGGGCTGCACGATTGGGGCTTGGGGAGGGGCGGGCTGATCCAAGAGTGCTACGGGCATGGATCAGCCGGGTTCAAAAGGGGGAACCTTCCTCCCGGGTTCGTTTAGCCTTGGCAAGTGCCGCCGGCCAATTGAACCTAAGCGACCGAAAGGACCTGCTTTTTCCCCTTACTGGGAAATTCAGCGAAATATGGGATCCGATGATTCCCTGGATGATTTGGTACCGGCTGGAGCCAGTGTTGAGGGACGCAAAAGCAAGGGACGAATTGTTAGCCAAGGCAACTTTAGGGCAGGTTATTTGGTCGACAGCCCGGCTGGCCGCTGAAACCCCAGAAGGTGAAATCTGGCTTACCAACTTCATCGCGAATGGGGTTCATCCTAAGCAGGATTACTTATTGATACAGGGCTGGCTGGAAGCCAAGGAAAACCTAGCGCAGCCCAAGGCTCCCGAAGGATGGGCCAAAGCCTATGCTGTGCTGAGCAATAAAACCGACTTGTTCACTCGCCTCCAGGCCATGCGCCTTGCCCAAGTCTTTGGCACGCCTGACGTTTCAGCAGACCTTCGGGCAGTCGCCGCCAAGCAAGAAAACTCGATGGACGAACGCCGGCAGGCCTTGGAGGCATGGTTGGTGCGACCGCGAGGCGACCTGAACTTTCTGTTTGACTACCTGAAAACTCCGGAATTGGCACCGGTTGCCATTCAAGGATTGGCTACCGGGAAGGACACAAAACTGGCGGACCTTTTGATCAGCCAACTGGGCAGCATGCGAGAAGACGGGCGCAACGCGGCCCTAGCCGTGCTGGTCAGCCGTGCCGGGTGGGCCAACCAGTTGGCGCAAGCGATGGAGCAGGGGAAGGTGTCGGCCAAGAGTATCCCCTCCCATTTGGCCAGACAGGTGGGGACCCTGAAGGACGCCGGCTTGACCTCGCGCTGGGAAAAAGCATGGGGGAGCATCCAGCCGGTACGGGCTGACAAAAAACAACTGCTGGCCCAGTGGAAAGAAAAACTCACGCCAGAGGTGCTGGGCAAAGGAGAAGCAGGCAAGGGCAAGGCAATCTTCAGCCGCTCGTGCGCGGCTTGCCACCAACTGTTTGGCGAGGGTGGCAATTTGGGTCCCAACCTGACAGGTGGGCAGCGGGCTGAGGTGCAATATTGGCTGGAAAACCTGGTGGATCCCTCGGCTGTGGTCGGAAGGGAGCACCAGCGGACCATATTGGAACTGAAGGACGGCCGCGTGCTGGTGGGCGTGATCCGGCAGGAAACCCCACAGGGGATTCAGATCGCCTGGGCTGAGGGGGAGGCCACCATTCCTGTTTCAGCCATTGAAACCCGGACCGCCACTGGACAATCCATCATGCCCGACGGGCTGCTTGAAAGCCTGAATCCCACTGAGGTGCAGGACCTTTTCGCTTATCTGATGTCTCGCCTGGAAGGTGCGGGAAAAACGGGCGGCAAATAATCAAATTGTTATTGCTGGAAGGTTTTGCCATCGCAAATGAGTTGGCACATCTCCTCCACCCGGTCAAAACCTTGCACCGGGCCATGCTTTTCCTGAACACGTTGGGCGCCATAGCCCCATCGCGCGAGCAAGAACCTGTAGCCAGCACCTTGTGCGGCGGCGAAGTCATCGAGTCCATCACCCACCAGTACGCCCCTGGAAAGACCCAATTCACGCACCATGGCCAGCATCCGTTCGGGCTTTGGGCGCTCCGCCGCGTCTTGACCGAAGATGGCTGTGACCCATTTTTTCAGTCCCAAGTGGACAGAAATGATGTCCGCGGCAAGCTGGATTTTGTTGGTGAGTATGTACAAGGGCCTGCCGGAGTCTGCGAGGAATTGCAAGGTCTGGGGAACCCCCGGATAGAGGCTGGATTTTTTGTGGCCGGTGGCGTTGTAATACTCCCGATAGGCAGTAACCACTTGGCGAACCTCGCCCGGAGCAAGGTCCGGATTGGCAATTGAGACTGAAACCGGAAGATTGGGACCGATCAACAAGCGGGGGTCGGACACCCGCATCGGATAGCCGCAGGCCTTCAAGGCCACCTCGAGCGACTCCAGGATGCCCTCGGATGAGTCAGCCAGGGTACCGTCCAGATCAAAAATCCAAGGTTCGGGCATGGGGTGCCAGCCGGGGAGGTGTGAACTTGCTTCTCGATGTAAACTGTAACTGATCCTTCAGCGACCACGAGATGCGTCTATGCTTCAGGCCTTCAGCACCTGGTGTTTTTTATTTCTGGCCTTGGGTGTCCTAGTCCGTCAGGGTTCGGCACAGGGACTGGATGCCGAACTGCGGGGGGCACCCGCTTCCAGCCTGGCGCAGGAGGCCCGCGAAAAGGGGGATGCGGCTCGTGGGGCGGTGGTGTTTTTCCAGCCTCACCTGGCCTGTTCCAAATGCCATAGCGTGGGGGATGGGAAACCCTCGCCTTTGGGCCCCGACCTGGCGACCCTTGGCAAGGAGGTGAGTGACGCAGGGTTGGTGGAATCGGTCCTTGAGCCGTCGAAGTCGATTCGCAAGGGATACGAGGCCGTGAGCGTGGCCACCGAGGACGGGAAACTGCTTGCAGGGATTCTGGTGGAAAGGACCAAAGACAGGCTTGTACTGCGTGACATGGCACGGAATGG
>CAWUOE010000545.1:0-2648 GCA_963923355.1 uncultured Gemmataceae bacterium
CTGCATCGTATTCTTCGATGGACGCCTCATAATCCTTCCGGCTTGCCCCCTCCTCCGCTTTGGCGAGATGGGCTGCAACCTGATCCAATTTGGTCCGGCTAACTCCAGGGCCGTACCAATGCGCGACCGCACCAGCTACCCCTAGTAGCAACCATCCGGTCAACAAAAGAATTCGAAACACCATGAGCCACCTCCTAAGCCAATGATCAGCCAGGGGATACCTTATTTAATCTACCATGCTCTGATGATCGGATGAAAGATTCCCATCTGTGTTTCCCATAACCACTAAAAACCATGCCATTTTGACAGTTTTATCGGCCCAAAACCGGTTCCATGGCCACATATTGCGGTGAAATCCGCCTTCCGGGTTCCCAGCCGGTTCCTAAGGCAGTCAACAGGGCCTGAGCCAGGGCCAAAAACCCAATCCCAAGGGAAGCAAGAAAGATTGCCAATTCCCGCAGTGTCCACTTGTCACCACCTTTGGGTTTGGCCCGCTCATCCAAGCTTGAAACCAGTTGGGTGGCCAACTGTTTGTCGTTTCCATTGTGGTAAGCGCCGGAAAGGCGCACCGCCACCTGCCGAAGGGTCGATACATCCTGTCGGGTGGTGTGACCACCCAGCGCCTTGCCAATCGTGGGATTTCCAACGCCGACCATCACCACGTTGCTGCCAATACTAGGCGGCATTTTGGGCATTCCGGTGGCGGGCACAGTGTCCCCGTCACTCACCATCATCAATACTGCGGAACCCGGTGGCCATTTTCTGGCAATTTTGGCGGCCTCTTCCAACCCCGCAAACAAGTTGGTGTCACCGGGCTTGAAGGCGTGGCGCATCGGCAATTCGGTCAATATGTTGCGTACCACCTCCCGGTCCAGGGTGTCCAAAACCACGGGTTTGGCCTCATTGGCAAATGCAACCACGGTGGTCTTGTATCGCTCGGCCTGGACTCGCTCGAAAAACGACTGGATCAGGTCTGCGGCGCGTTGGGACCGCTTTTGTTTGCCCAGCGGTCCGGCATCCTCAACTTCCATGCTGCGCGAGACATCCAGCACCAGCACCAGATGCCGGTAATCACCATCACGGATTTCACCCGGCCGGTGTGTGGCCGGAGGCAACAGCAGCAGCACGCACAACCCCCAGGTGGCCAACCCCAGGCCGACCACGCGGAAAACGGGAGCAATAATGGCTAAAAACATCCACCGACGCTGCGGACCAAACGCCAACGAAGCCAGCCGAAGGACCTTGCCAAAGTGAACCAGTTCCGCCAAGACGGCGACCAGCACCACCGCGCCCGCAATCACCAGGGCTTGCGTCATCACATCGGAGATGCCGGAAAGTCCGGCCCCGGAATCCAGTGAATCCACACGGTTCACCATGGTGTGTACCTCAGCCCAAACAGGGTAAGGGTTCCCACACCGATCAATGCCAACCCCGCCAAGGCAAAGGGCTCCAGGTAATCCACCGTGTCCACAAAGGTGGGGGTCAGCTTGGCTTGGTTCATCCCATCGATTTTCCTGAAGACCGAGGGAAGGGCCTCCGGATCATCGGCCCGGAAAGCCTCACCATCCGTCAGGCGACAGATATTCACCACCTCCGCCTGAGGTTCAAAACCGCCAACAATGATGCAGAAAACGCTGACCTGTTCCGCCTTCAGCTCCCGTATCAATTCCGGGGCGTTGTCCACCAAGTCGGGGCTGAAGCCGTCCGTGATGACCAGGATCATCTTGTCTCCTTCATCACGCCGGCGAAGTTCCGCCTTACACCCCCGCAGAGCCTTGGCGATGGAGGTCCCCATGAAGGGAGCTGGAACAGTTTCGGGCTTCATGAAGGGAGGAGAGCACCGGATCGCGCTGGGATCGGTCGTCAGCGGCACCCAGTGGACGAAGGCGTCACCAAAAAAGGTCAGTCCGAAGGCGTCACCCTTGCGAAAGTCGAGAAATTGGTCGATGGCCTTCATGGAGGCGTCATAACGGTTGCCATTGCCAAAGGGGGCCAGCATGCTGGCCGATACATCCACGGCAAACTGGATGTTGGTCATGGATCGTTTTTGAGTGGGCGGGCCGTTGCGCTGGGGTCCCGCCAGAATGCAAACCCCCACGGCCGACAAAAGTGCCGGGACACTCTCAGCCAAACTGATCAGTGCCCAAGCCACGGCACCGGAACCCACCATGGCCTGATCAAGGGGCAGTACCACTCTTCTCGAGGGCGCCAGCCACCGTCTCCCCCAAATCCAAGCCAGCAACATGGCTGGAAAAACAAGCGCGAACAGCAATGCCGGGTGGGCAAACTGGGGCCAAATCAGCGGGATATCCCTGGGAATCAAGCCCCGCCCCCCGTTGTATCCAAATCATCCGCAGGCAGGTTAAGGTAGGGCTTCAACAAAGCCTGCACATCCACATCCCCTGAAGACTCTGGCTGGTGCAGCCAGGCCTCCAGCCGAACCAGCAGGGGACCGGCCTCGGGATGTTGACGCAGCCTCTCCAAAGCGGCCGACGGATCCATTTTTTCCAGCCCCAGTCGCTTGCGCCACCAGGCCAGCAGCCCGCGTTCCAAGCCCGCTAATTCAGATCGGGAAAGGCTCCCCTTTACAGCTCCCTCCACCAAGGGACGTATTTTTTCGGCCAGCGAAGGCGGCCTGCCAGTCTCCC
>CAWUOE010000546.1:0-2634 GCA_963923355.1 uncultured Gemmataceae bacterium
TTCAAGGTCGAGCCGACCCAATTCAACAATGTGGGCAAGGTGCTCGCCTCGCCGTGGAAGTTCAAGCCGCGCGGCCAGTCCGGCCTGCCGATCAGCGACCTGTTCCCCCACCTGTCCAGCCACGCCGACAAGCTCTGCGTCGTCCGCAGCATGGTGGCCAAATTTCCTGAGCACACCAGCGGCAACTACTTCCTGCACACCGGCTCGGGCCTGCAGGGCCGCCCCAGTTGGGGCGCGTGGCTCAGCTACGGCCTGGGCAGCTTCAACCGGGACCTGCCCGGCTTCATGGTGCTCAACGGCGGCCTGATTCCCCCCGGCGGGCTGGATAATTTCAACAGCGGCTTTCTGCCCTCGGCCCACCAGGCCTCGGTCTTGAAGGCCGGCAAGCGACCGGTGGCCAACATCGCCCCGGTGGAAAACCGTCCCGGCCAGCAGCGCGCCATGCTCGATCTGGCTTCCCGACTCGATGGCGAGCACCTGCAGTCCTTCGGTTCTCATCCGGAACTCGAGGCCGCCATCGCCAACCAGGAGACAGCCTTCCGCATGCAGGCCTCGGTGCCGGTGCTGATGGATGTCAGCGCCGAGAGCGCCGCCACCAAAAGGCTGTACGGCATGGACAGCGACTACGAGCCCACCCGCATCTACGGCCAGCAATGCCTGCTGGCCCGCCGCCTGGTGGAGCAGGGGGCCCGGTTCATCGAGATCACCTGCCATTCCGTCGGTCACGACCGCTGGGACCAGCACAGCGCCCTGAAGGATGGCCACGAGAAGAATTGCCGGGCGGTGGACCAGCCCATCGCGGGGCTGATGCATGACCTGGAGGCCCGGGGCCTGCTGGACGAGACTTTGCTGGTGTTCGCCGGCGAGTTCGGCCGGACCCCGTTCGCCCAGGGAGCCGACGGCCGCGATCACAATCCCCAGGGCTTCTCCATCTGGATGGCCGGCGGGGGCGTGAAGGGCGGCATGGCCCACGGCGCCACCGATGAATGGGGCTACCGCGCGGTGCAGGACAAGGTCGAGATCCACGACCTGCACGCCACCATGCTGCACCTTGTCGGCATCGACCACAAGCGCCTCACCCTGCGCTGGGGCGGCCGCGACATGCGCCTCACCGATGTCCACGGCGAGGTGGTCCGGAATATTCTGGCCTGAAAAGGATGGATAGACTCCCCAAAGGGGAGAAGTGGAGCGGGCGGGGCCCTATCTGGCCCGGGTGCCTGATTTCGGGCCGCGCCGGTCCCTCGCCCCCAGGGCCAGCCGGCCCGCCGCCGCCAGCAGCACGGCCCCGCAGGCCAGCATGCCCAGCCAGAAACCCCACCCCGCCCGGGGGACGCCCAGGCCAAAGGCCCCAAGAAGTGCCAGGCCCGCGCACACGATGCTGGCGCCCAGAAAAAACCGGCCGGGCCACGCCAGAAAGACCACCGCCAAAATCCCCAGGCCGCACAGGCCCCAGGCCGGCGGGTGGAGGATCCCGGGGGAGTTGCCCGCCCACGGGCCGGCCAGGCTCACCCCCAGCGCCGCCAGGCACGCCACCGCCAGCCTCATCCTGCGCGACCGCCAGCGGATCAACCCGCGGGCTTGTGTGCGCAGATAGTCGGGCAACCGCGCTGTCACCCGCAGGCTGCCGGGTGGCGGGGTGACGGGTTCCCCGTGCCCGGGAAACATGCCGGCCAGTTTCCACGCCGGACCGATCTCGCCGGTGCGGGTGTCCCTCAGCAGGTCCAGGGGCAGCAACTGGCCCGATTGTGTCATTTTTTGCAGCTGCAATTGCGTGTACCAGCCCTGCACCTGCTCCCCCCGAAGCAGGGCCCAAATCCCCGGATTGGCGGTGTATTTGGTCCCGGGCATGGCGCCTGACAGCCTGATCCGATTGTTCTGGCGCGGGGAAAACGTTTGTCCCGCGCCGGTTGTCCACAGGGAATAACGACAAAACCGCCGCCCGGTGGGCCATGGGAAAAAATTTTCCCCCGGTGGCCCAGCCGGACTGGGTTCGATCGTTCAGGCGTGTTTAAATCGAGTGGCAAGGTACCGGTCGTTGCAAGGCGGGCTTTCGCGCATGGCAAACACCACCACCCATCTGGCGGACATGCTGGAGCAGATCCACCGCGACGGGTACGACCATCCCGATACCCCCGGCCGCCTGCTGACCCTGGCCGAGCACCGTCTGCGCCTGCTGGCCAGGATTCGGCTGCGCGGCTTCCCCCATCTGGGCCGCTGGGTGCAGACCGATGACCTGCTGCAGAATGTGATGCTGCGGCTCAGCCAGAGCCTCACGCGCATCAAGCCCGAGAATGTCCGCCAGTTCTTCGGCCTGGCCGCCCTGCAGATCAAGCGCAGCCTGCTGGACCTGCAGAAGCAGATCTACGGGCCCAACGGCTACGGCACCCGCCACCACACCGATGGGCCGGAAGCGGACCAGCCACCGCGCGCCGACCGGGACCTGTCCCCGCTGGAGGAGCTGGTCCGCTTCAACGAGCTGACCGAAAGCCTCGAGCCGCGGCTGAAGGAACTGGTTGATCTGCTGTTCATCCACGGCCTCACGCAGGAGGAGGCCGCCAACATCCTCGGCGTCTCCCACCGCACCATCAAACGCTGGTGGCTGGAAGCCCGCGTCGCCCTGGGCGAAAAGCTGGG
>CAWUOE010000547.1:0-2630 GCA_963923355.1 uncultured Gemmataceae bacterium
GACTTGTGGAATATGAGCCCAAGTCGAATTCCTGATTTTACCCTGTGTCTGCCAGGCTGTGATTAGCCGGGGCTGGACTCCTTCTTAAACTATCAATGACTGTACGCGCCGGACTCTGAGTCGGTTGGCAGAGTGCCCGCCGAACCCCCTCCGGCAAACTCAACCTGTTTTTTTTTCAGGAATCATCGCCATGGCAGCCTTCGTCACTCAACCCGCTCCCGCCTTCACCGCCCAAGCCGTGGTGGGAGAGGATTTCAAAACCGTGCGCCTGCACGATTATCTGGGCAAGAACGTAGTTCTGTTCTTTTACCCGCTCGATTTCACCTTTGTTTGCCCCACAGAAATCATCGCCTTTGATCAAAAATTGGAGGAATTCACCAAACGGAACACCCAAGTGCTGGGTGTTTCGATTGATAGTCATTTCACCCATCTGGCTTGGAACAAGACTCCCCGGAATGAGGGGGGACTGGGTGGAGTTCGCTACCCACTAATTGCAGATTTAACCAAATCTATTGCCAAAGATTACGGCGTATTGCTTCCTGATAACAGCGTAGCTCTCCGCGGGCTTTTCCTCATCGATAAAAAGGGAATCCTGCGCCACATGCTGGTGAATGATCTGCCCCTGGGCCGCAGCGTGGATGAAGCCCTTCGCTTGATTGATGCCCTGACTGAGTTTGAAACCGTGGGCGAGGTGTGCCCTGCCAACTGGAAGAAGGGAGACGCCACGATGAAAGCTGATCCCAAAGGCTCAAAGGCCTACTTCAGCAAGGTGAAGTGAGCCTGCAAATCCCCCTGAAGTGACGTGACTGGGATGCCCGAGTCCGATCACCAAAAAAGAGTTAACGGCGAGGCGGTGGCCATTTTGGCCACCGCCCGCATGCCTTTATTGATAGCCAGCGGTGGGACAACTCCCACACAGCGCAGGCTGGTGGATGGCCTCCTCCAATTTGGGGCACTGTTGCTTACTGATCAAAAAAACGACTACCAAGATGGAAATATTCTGGATCTCGCTTCACCCGGACCGGACATGCCACTTCCCGAGCAGGCTTGGAAACATGCTGAAGAGGCTTGCAAGAAAACAGACTTGGCATTGGTCTTTGAACCCATCAACCGGAATCTTGCCACCCTTGCCGACCTGACCGCCTGGTCGGGAACCCGGGTTATGTCGGTGATGGCAGACCCCGATGCTTCCCCGGAAAATCCGGATACCATGCCGCTGGATGTCCATGCAGCACTGGAATGGCTCCAAGCTGTCCGCGCACAAAAGGAAATGAAATCGTGACCGGCCCTCTGATCCTCGATGGAAAGAAACTAGCCGCCCAGGTCCGGAGGGAAGTGGCTGAAAAGACTGCAAAACTCAAGGAAAAAAGCAGCATTACCCCGGGTTTGGCAGCCGTTTTGGTGGGTGATGATCCCGCCAGCCATGTGTATGTGAAAAACAAGCGCCAGGCATGCGCCGAAGCGGGTATGGCAAGTTGGCTGCACCAACTGCCTGCCGCAACCACCCAGAAGGAACTGCTGGACCTGATTGACCAATTGAATGCGGACAACTCGGTCCACGGCATTCTGGTGCAACTGCCTTTACCCAAGCACCTGGACTCCGCGGTCATTCTGGACCGGATCGACCCGCGCAAGGATGTGGACGGGTTGCACCCTGACAACCTGGGTCTTTTGGCGGATGGCAGGCCACGCTACCTGCCTTGCACTCCGCACGGGGTTTGGCAGTTGGTTCAGCGCAATGGCATTGAGTGGGCGGGTAAAAATGTGGTGATCCTCGGACGGTCGAGCATTGTGGGTAAAAGCCTGGCTTTACTGCTCCTTCAAAAAGGGATCGATGCGACAGTCACCGTCTGCCACAGCCGCACAAGCAACCCAGCCCATTACCTGAGACAGGCCGACATTATCGTGGCCGCCCTGGGCCAGCCTTTGTGGCTGAAGGGTGACATGGTGAAACAGGGTGCTGTGGTTGTGGATGTGGGCATTCACCGCAATCCCGCGGGTGGCCTGTGCGGGGACGTTGCTTACGACCAAGTTGCCCCCCATTGCTCAGCCATCACCCCTGTGCCAGGCGGTGTGGGCCCCATGACGATCGCGATGCTGCTGGTCAACACAGTTGAGTCAGCCTCCTTGAGCGCCAGCAAGTCACCTTAAAAAATCGAAAGAAAGCTGAGGGCACCCCAAGGCCCCTTTTGGTCCTTCTACCGACAGGCAGAGGTTCAGTTGAGGCCGGCTGAGGCCCTCACCTCTTGAAGACGTTCCGGCCGTCCCTTGCCAAGCTCTGCCCAGGAATCGGCCGCTTTTTTCAGGCATTCCTGCGGCAGGTCCTTTCCGGCAAGGCAGTTGGACACCTGCAGAGCCAGCACCTCATCCAGTTTGTCCGCATCCGGTGTGCGCAAGGCGACAGCAGGGTTGATCGTCTCGGCAGGGGACAAGGTTGCCCGCAATGTGTTTTGCCATTGGGCTAAGCGTCGGGCATCCAATTGCAGTCCGTCCCAAGGAGCAACATGGAGGTGCTGTTCGCGTACCGGTCCACCCAGTTTCGGGTCGAGTACCAAATCCAGCTGAGTTTTGGGTTGTACCAAGTAGGCCAACAGGTCCCAAACAGGTTCCGAGGCAGCGGGACCAGCGAC
>CAWUOE010000548.1:0-2629 GCA_963923355.1 uncultured Gemmataceae bacterium
GATCTCGCATTTTGTCTGCCCGGTGAGTGGCGGGGGGCTGATGGCCGGCCATGCGCTGGCGATTCATGACGCCTTCCCGGCCGCACGCATCGTCGGCGTGGAACCCGCCGGGGCGGATGACTTTCGTCAATCGCTGGCGGTTGGCCGGCGGGTGCGGCTGGAGAAGCCGGCCAGCATTTGCGACGGGCTCTTGTCCTACGATGTGGGGGAACACAACTGGCCGATTTTGAGGCAGTTGGTGAGCGAGTCGCACGCCATTGACGACGGGAAAACCCGCGCCGCCATGCGTTGGCTCTATGAGAACCATGGATTGCGGACGGAGCCCTCGGGCGCGATCGCCGTGAGCGCGTTGCTGGAAGGCGCCTCGGATTTTTCGGGTGAAGGCGACCTGGTTGCCGTGGTGAGCGGCCGGAATGTGGACGAGGATGCTTTCCGCACCTGGATTGGTTCGGCCTAACCGGTTTGAAGACAGTTTTTTGCGTGAGCCTTACCTGCCCAAAACATGGATGGGAAGCCGGTCTGCCAAGGATTCGACCCTGGACCTGGCAATGGAAGGCGTGCCGCCCACCTCGCCGGCCACGCAGGCGGCCAGAGCGTTGGCGAATGCCAGCATCTTTTCGGGCGGGGCCCCTTCGAGATAACGGGTCAGCAGGCCGGCGGTGAAGGCGTCGCCCGCGCCGACGGGATCGCCTCCGGAAACCGGGTGGCCCTCGACCCGCCAGGCCCCGGAACCGGTGACCAGCATGGCCCCGTTGCCGGCATCGGTGACCGCCACCAGGTCCAGTTGATGCTTTTGCAGGAGGGCCTTGGCCAGGGTGAGGTTATCGGGCCCATCGACGGCGGAGACCTTGGCGATGTGTTCGAGTTCGGCGGTGTTCACCTTCAGCCAGTTGGAGCAGGCCAGCAGGTCGGTGATCAGTTCGGGGCTGTGGAAGGCCTGCCGCAGGTTCACATCGAAAACCCGCGCGGCCCGGGGGGCACCATCGAGAATGCGGCGAACGGTTTGCCGGGTGACATGGTTGCGGCTGGCCAAGGTGCCGAAGACGATGGCACGGGCGGTAGAAGCTGCCTGAAGGATGGTCTCATCCGGCTCGAGAAAATCCCAGGCGGCCGGTGCGAGGATGTTGTAGGCCGGCTCGTTGTCGGGCATTTTTTCCACCAGCACCTTGCCGGTGGGGAACCGGGGATCGACCTGGGCGCAGGACAGGTTTATCCCGGCATCGGCGGCCAGATTGGCCAGTTCGCGTCCCATGTCATCATCGCCCACCCGGCTGACGATGGCAGCCGGGTGGCCCATCGCATGGGCCTGAAACGCCAGGTTGTAAGGGGCGCCGCCCGCACGCGGGCCCTGGGGTAGCATGTCCCACAACCATTCCCCCAAGCCCAACACCTCGAGCATCTGTTTCACCATCGCCTTGCCACGGGAAACCACCTGTCCTGACTCTACCGATTGTCGAGGCAGTTTTCCCGTTCAGGCCGTTGCCGATGCCCATTTTGAATCCGCCGATCCTGATTCGGCCAAGGCGCCGGCCCGGTCCAACCGACTGCGGAGGGTGGTCTCGAATGCGCGGAGCGCATCGGGCGTGAAAACCAGGGGAGCCACTTTCGCATGGTGGGTCATGGCGAGTTTGACCTGAACGGCTGCATCGACCTTGCCGCGGGAGGTCCAGAGCGCCAGGGCGTAGAGCGCCATCTGGTGGTGGTAACGCGCGAGGATGGCGTCCACCGGGTCCTCATCAGTTTTCCAATCGATGATGGTGCCATCCTCGAGCAACCGATCCAAACGCCCCTTGATCAGCCAGTTGCCCAGACGGAGGGAAAAATCTGTTTCCGCGGAGCCGGGGGCCTGGAGGATTTCGAGGAATTGATCACCTTGTTCCTTGTCGAGAATGGATAGGATTTTGGCGGCGGTGGAGGCCACCTGACCGGCGATGAGGTCTGCCCCCAAGGAGGAGGAATCGGCCTCGCCTGATTCCAAATCGCGCGCCTGGCCTTCACGCAACAGGGCGCCCGCCATGTTGGTGAGGAACCGCAGGCGGCCCTGACCGGCGGGGAGTGAATCGCCCATTTCAAACCCACGGTGGACCAGGGTGCCAACCACGGCGCCCGGGGTATCCCGCCGGGCACGCAGGACATTGCCGGAAACCCAGTCCGCCGGGATGGGGCGCACCCTGGGCTGGAGCCCGAGGTGGGCCAGTTCCAGCGCCTGAGTGTGGTCTTCCTGGTCGGTGACAAACCCCTCGGCGCGGTTGACGCTGATGCTGGCGGGGCGCTCGATGCGAGGAAGGACGGGGGACGGGCCGGCGCGGCAGACGGGCTTCTCGTCGGCGGTCTGGTTTGGTTTGGGAGGAATGGCGGAATCGCGGCAGGCAGCGGGCCAGGTTTGCTCGCAGAACCACTGGGGCCACAACCGGTAGAGATCCGGATGGGCGGCCGGACAGGAACCGGCGACGAAGAGGGCCGCCTCGGACCGGGTGATGGCTACATGGAACAGGCGGACCGATTCCTGCGCCTGCAGGAGCTGGTCGGCGTGGGATGCCAGGGAGAGCAGCGTCTGGTTCCGGGTCTCTTCGGTGAACTGGTTTTGGCCCTCCACCAAATGATCGGGGTATTTGAACAGCGGAAGACC
>CAWUOE010000549.1:0-2626 GCA_963923355.1 uncultured Gemmataceae bacterium
GGCCCCTTTTCGGGCTGGAGGGCGAAGGGCAGCCCCATGGCTACCGGAAGCGTGGTGATGTCATAGAAGAGGATGACGGCATCCACCCCAAAACGGGCCGGGAGCAGGGAGACCTGTGCCGACCGCTCCACGTCCTCCGAGAACGAGAAAAAATCCTGACCGGCGCGCACCCGCTGGAACTCTGGATCCCACCTGCCGGCCTGTCGCATGGCCCAGACGGGCACACGCTCGACGCTTTCCCCGCGGGCGGCACGCAATAACAGATGATCCGATGGCATGGGCCGGGTTCCCTGATTCAGGCAAGCTGTCATTTTAGGGAAAAGGCAGGAAAAAACCGCCTGTCAGGCGTCTGGCTTTTGCCCCACATAGAGTGTGGCGATGCCCAGCGTGAGAGAGTGGTAACGCACACGGGCCAAGCCGGCCTTTTCCATCCGGTTGGCGAGGGCCTGCCGTTCCGGGAACGCGGCGACACTGGCTGGCAGATAGCCGTAGGCGAATTCCCTGGAACCGCTGACCCACTGGCCGATCCGCGGCAGGATGTTGCGGAAGTAAAACCGGTAAAGCCAACTGAACGGCCACAGCCGGGGCGACGAAAACTCCAGGACCGCTACCCGGCCGCCGGGTTTACACACCCTGGCCAGTTCCCGGAGGCCGCCGTCGGTATCCGCCACATTGCGGAGGCCGAAGGCGACCGTAACGAGGCCGAAGGACCGGTCCGGGAAAGGCAACCGCAGGGTATCTGCCACCATGAAATCCAAATCCACCAGGCGGGCGGCACGGCTTTTCTTCTGGTGAGCCAGATGGAGCATAGGCGGGCAAAAATCGGTGCCAACCAGCCGATTGCGGCCCGCGGCCAGGCGGTGGTAGGCGAGGGCCAAATCCCCCGTGCCGGTACAGGTGTCCAACACCGGGGAGCCATCGGCAGGCAAGGGGGCCAGTCGGGTGGTGCGCCAGCGCCAGTAACGGTCGACATTGAGGCTGAGCAGGTGATTCAAAAAGTCATAACGGTGGGCGATCGCTGCAAACATTCCCTGAATGCGGGGCTGGCTTTTGTCTAGATCCACGGTGATTTCAACATTCTATTCGGGGTGCAGGGCTAATCGGGGCGCGGGGCGCCATTGGCCCTTTTCCTCCAGTTTAGTCGTTTGATTAGAATGCCAGCAGCCCAATCCGAAACCGTTGCGGGCTTGGCTGAAGTGCCATCGGGAGGCGGAAAGATGCCAATTACCAGGTTGAAACTGGCTAGCTGGGTGATTTTGGGTGGTTTCCAGCTTGTGGGGTTTGTGCAAGATACCCGGGGCGGGTGAGGCGATCGCGCTGTGCCTGGGAATCTGGGGATTTTCCAGAGCAGCGCCTCCGCCGTGAGCGTGAGGAATTATTCCGCAACAGAAATGGCCCAAGTGGCCCGAAAAAGTCTGCCGATGGCGCGGGAGTTGGCTCAAACCGGCCACGAGGAAATGCTGGAATTGGCCACCAAGAGCACAGATATCCACCACCGGATTGCCGCGGCCTGGGCCTATGGGTTGACCAAAAAGCATGATTGCGGCCTGACCGCCCTCCTGGGCGATCAGGATCCGCTGGTGGTATTGGCGGCACGTGAGGCCTGCTCCCACATCGCCCGGGAAAAATATGGGGCAAAGTGCGTGGATTTCGGCCCCTTTCCGGGAACCGGGACAGCGGAACGGTCACACGCCCGGGAATTGTGGGAAATGTGGTTTGAAAAACGGGCCGAAACCTTGGCGAAAGCCGAAAAGGCCAAGGCAGCCCAGCCTCAACCAGCCGGCAAACCTTCCAAGGCTGAGCCCGGAAAAGCGGTGGAAAAACTGGGGGCTGGGCAGCGGGATGTGTATGACATCCTGGGCCTGGACCGCACCCGGGACTGAACCGTCCCCTTCTTGATCCCGCTTGGGCAAACGGGGTACCATCTCCCTTTTGGAACGGACCGGGGAAGACAGGTTGGCCATGCGCATCGTCGCGAGCACGCGTTGCCTAGCCAAACCCCCGACTGGGATCGGTCACTACACAGCAGAGACCCTGCGGGCCCTCAGCCGGATTCGGGGCATGGAAGTTCGCACCTTCCCCGCCAGGTGGGTACAACCCCTGGCGCGGTTGCGTGAGCGCAGCAGGGACCGGTGGTTCGAGATTCTGGGTCAGCCCGGGGCGCCGTTTTCTTTCCAACGGGCGCGGCATTCGCTGGTGAGTCGGCTGGAGCGGTTTTTTCTCCGCCAGCACGACAAGCCCGAATGGTTCACCACCAAATTCAGCGATGTTTACCTGGAAACCAACCACGAGCTGATCCAAACCGATCTGCCCACGGTGGCAGTCGCCTACGACCTGTCCGTGATTCGATTCCCCCAGTGGCATCCGGCCGAGCGGGTTGCCCATCACCGCGCATTCTTCGAGAGCCTGCTGCGGCCGGGCCGGGCCATGGCCCTGGTAACGATCAGCGAGGCGGTCCGCCGGGAACTGACCAGCCTGCTGGGAATACCGGCGGACCAGGTCATCACCGGATGCTGCGCACCCCGGGCCAACATGCGCCCGGGAGACCCGGCAAGGGACAGGCCGTGCCTAACCAAACTGGGGCTGAAACCCGGTTATTTTCTGCATGTGGGAACACTGGAACCGC
>CAWUOE010000550.1:0-2610 GCA_963923355.1 uncultured Gemmataceae bacterium
GCAACCGAATGCAGCGTGGGGGTTTCCACCTCGAGGAAACCTTGGCCATCGAGGTAGTGGCGGATGGCCCGGATCATGCGGACCCGTTTCTGGGCCCGGTCCATCACCTCTGGGTGGTAGGTGAGATCGAGGTAGCGGTGCCGCAGGCGGAACTCGGTGTCCACCATGCCCGAGTGTTTGTCGGGATGGGGCAGGATGGATTTGCCCAGCATGGTGATGGCGGTGGCAAAAACCGTTTTCTCACCCGTCTTGGTGAGGCCGAAGGCACCATCAATCCCCAGCAAGTCGCCCAAATCGAGCAGGCCGGCCAGCTTCCAACCGGTCTCGCCCACCTGCTTTTTGCCAATCATCACCTGGACGCGACCGGAGGCATCCTGGATGTCGAGGAAATGGACATTGCCCATGACACGGCGGAGCACGATGCGGCCGGCGATGCGAGTGGGGTGACGGTGTTCCGGGTTGGCCGGGTCGACCGGCAGTTCGCGGACCTTGGCGATGGGGTGATGGTTGTCGAAGCGATGGCCCCAGGGATCAATGCCCAGTGCCTCGATGGCGCGCAATTTTTCCCTGCGGACCGCTTCCAGACTGTCGCCTTGCTCGCTCACGCCGTGTTTCCCACCTTTTTCGGGGTGCCGGAACCGAACCAGGGCGGTTGAAATCCGCCCTGCAAAAAGCCCCCCGGGCGCCAAAGGTTAAGGCCCCCGCAAGAGGGGTGTCAACGGCAAGGGGCAGGGTCCTTGGGGATGCAAAAAGCCCGGGAAAGCCCCGCAATCCAGAAAAACAGGGCAATTTTGATTTTTTGGTTATTGGACAGGAAAATCCACTCCGGAGAAGGGTTAGCATGGGCGCATGCCTTCGTTTGACCATGGGTGGATTCTGTTGCTGGTGCCCTTGGCACCCCTGCCGGCGCTGGTGCGGATGAACCGGCCCCGGGTGCGGGTGTTGGTGCCGTTGGCCCCAGAAAACTGGCCTGGGGCGGAACGGAAGCCACAGTCGTACTGGTGGTGGACCGGGTGTGTGGCTTGCCTGCTCATTGCCCTATCTGGGCCAAAGCCGCGGACTGAGGGAGGATTACTGGGCGGGACATTGATGGTGGTGCTTGATGGATCAGGCAGCATGGGGGACAGCCTCGGGCCGGAGGATGGTGGGGGGCCGACGCGGTGGTCTGTCGCTCAGGATGCGGTGGACGCGGTGGTGGCCGGCCTAGACCGGGTGCCTGCCTATCGGGCCTGGGATTGTGGTTTGGTGCTGTTCGCCCGGCACCCTGAATTGATTGCACCCGCCGGCACCTCGACAGAGGGTTTGAGAACCACACTGCGGGGATTGTCCCCCACACGTACCCCGGGCGAGACCTCCACCCATTTGGGTGACGCGCTCTGCGCAGGGTTAGAGGCCCTTGAAGCTGGATCTGATGGAAGTGACCGAAGGAAAGTGGTGTTGCTGGTGACCGACGGTGAACACAACGCCCAACCCAGTGGAGAAACGGGCGATTTTACCCCCAGACAGGCAGCCCAGGTGGCCACGGCCCTGGATACCCGGGTTGTGATTCTGCACGTGGACAATGCCCGGTCGCCTGAAGTGACCCGTCAGGCTGCGGGTCAACTACTGGATGACCTGGCCCACCGGACGGGGGGGAGCGTGGTGAAGGCCACGTTGGAGACCGAATCTGTCACCCGGCTGCTGGATTATCTGGGTGCCCGAGGCCCCGGCTTTTGGGAACGGATCTGGATTTGGCCGTGGCGGGCCTTGCTGACCACGGGGAGTCTGGTTTGCGCCGCGGGGGCGTTGTGGCGGGAGAGGAGGGAGGAGTACGTATGACAAAAACCTTAACGGGATTTGGATTCATTGGTCGGTGGCGTTGCCATACCAGGTGAGACCGGCTTCATAAACTCATGCATAGATCGAATGGCTTCCCACTCTTCCTCGGCCAATCGTCTTTCACTTTGAACAACCCACCATCCCAATAACAGACAGAAAGAACCGACCAAGAATAAAATCGTCCCCAGCAGCCATAGCGTCCACTTAGGCCGGCAGTGGAGCAACAGAAAAATGTTTGCGGACAATCGGGAAGTCCATTTTGGCTTGGAATGAAACCTCATGGAGACAACTCATGCCTTTCGGATGGGCCGAGTTAGCGCCCGGCCCTTTCTTGGCCCTCCAAACCGCAACCAGTTCAAAAAAAGCGCCCGGCCGGTTTTTCGGACGGGCGCTTTTGGTTTGATGGGCTAAATCGGTCTCAGTGACCGATGTGCTCCTGCTTGTAGCCGCCGGTGGCGCGGAAGTAGAGGATGAGGAGCAGGTAGCCGATGGCCATGGTGGCGGGCACCAGGGCCGTGACGAGGAGGGCCTTCTGGCCGCCGGTCAGGCGGGCGGCGACGACATCCTTCAAGTCCTTGTCGGCGTTGGGTTTCTCGTCCTTGGCCCACCAGTCGTTGAGTTTGGTCAACTCGTCGACCAGGCCCTTGTTCTTTTCCTGATCCTTTTGGGACTTGGCACGATCGAGATCGACCTCGATGCCGAGCTTTGCATCGGCCTTGCCCTTGTTCTTCTCGTAATCCTCGAGGACAGCCACTTTGGAACCGTCGAGGCCGGCGATGGCGGGAAGGAAGC
>CAWUOE010000551.1:0-2602 GCA_963923355.1 uncultured Gemmataceae bacterium
AGGCCAACCAGTGTGACAAAGAGGAAGGGATTGATGGCCTGCATCCACACCGCGGCCACCGCAGCCGGACACAGCGCCAGCCCGCATAGGCACAGGGCCAGCGAGGCGAAGAATGCACGGCGATTGTCCTTTATCAACACGGTGGCGCCGAAAATGAGCATCACCCCGGCGGCGACCCAGAACTCGGTGGCGCTGAAGACAGAAGGCACCGCCCTTTCACCGGCCAAGCCGAGCCAGATTTCGGGAGCAAAGTCGGCGCGAACGCTGCGCAAGATCGTGAGGAGAAGGTAGCCGAGTGTGATGCAGACCAAGCCTGTGGCGTGCTTGCGGAACAGGTGGCGGCGGGCGTTGCGATCCAACACGGTGCGTTCGGTCCGAGCAGCCACATCGTGGTGGTCGGGTGGTTGGATCCGGGAGAGCATCCAGACCGCCGCGCAGAGCGGGAGCAGGAAGACCAGGCCCGAGACGGCGGGCATCCAATGCTCGGAAACACCGCGGTTGAGCAGCCAGGTGCCCACCGTTTTCATGACCCCGTCGGCGAGGATGAAGCTGGCGCAAAGGCCCGCGGCCAGGATTTCGGTCAGCCGACGGCCTTCCAGGAAACCCAGCACCAGGCCGAATACCATGCCAAGCGGAATGCCGTTGAGGAACAGAAAGATCGCCGACCAGGGGGCGGGTGTGACCGCGAAGCCGGCCAGTACCAGTTCAGCCAACAGGATCAAGGCCACCAAGGCCAATGCCCGGTGCCGGGCAGGAAGCTCGGAGATGATTTTGATACCGAGGAATTTGGAGAGGGTGTAACCCAGGACCTGGGCGATCACGAGGACGGATTTCCAGTCGAGGCCCCAGAAGCCTTCCTGTTGGAAAGAGGCGGCCGTGTAGGGTTTGCGGAAGCCGTACATGCAGAAGTAGGCGCCGAAGGCGGCGATGACCGACCAGGCGGCCTGGAACAGCGCGCCGCCGGCCTGACTGCCGATTCCAGGCTTTGTTCCATGCATGGGGCTGGTAATCCGGGTATTGGGGACGGCCGATGGCATGGCGGGTTATTAGCCGTATCATCTCATCAGTGCGGACGGATGTGTTGAACCTTTGGTGAAGATTTTTCCCGCCACGAATTGAGGAGGCCCGCCGGATGGTGCATCCCGTGATAGGGAAGGTGGTGGAACTGTTCAACCGGCACGGTGATTCGCAGTACGGGGGCGAGGCGGTCACCCAGCGGGAGCATGCCCTGCAGTGCGCCATGCTTGCGCGCGAGTCGGGGCAGAAAGCCCCCACGGTGGTGGCCGCCCTGTTGCATGATGTGGGCCACCTGCTGCACCACCTTCCGGATGATGCGCCCGAACAGGGAGTGGATGACCACCACGAGGACCTGGGTGCCGCGTGGCTGGAAAAGCACCTGATCGCCGAGGCGGTGGAACCGGTGCGCCTGCATGTGGCGGCCAAGCGCTACCTGTGCGCGGTGGAATCGGATTACTTTGCCCGACTGAGCCCGCCCTCTGTCACCAGCCTGGAACTGCAGGGAGGGCCGATGTCGGACCAGGAAGTGGAGGCCTTCGAGCGGCACCCGCATTTCCGGCAGGCGGTCCTGGTGCGTCGATTCGATGAGGAGGCCAAGGTGCCGGGTCTTGCCACCCCGACCATCGAGGATTTTGTCCTGGATTTGGCGAGTTGCCTGAAGGGGGATGCGCGATGAAGCCCAGGCTTGCGGTGGTGGGCGGAGGTATCGTGGGATTGGCCCACGCCTGGAGCGCCGCCGAGCGGGGCTGGCAGGTGAAGATTTTTGAACGCCATGCCCGGGCCCAGGGAGCCACCGTGCGCAATTTTGGCATGGTCTGGCCGATCGGCCAGCCGGCAGGGCGCGCGCTGGAGGTGGCCCAGGTCAGCCGCGGGCGGTGGTTGCAATTTTCGAGGGCCACCGGTTTTTCGGTGAGCGAGTGCGGGTCGATCCACCTGGCCCACCGCCGGGATGAGTGGGAGGTGCTGCAGCAGTTCGCCGCGGTGGCCCCGGACATGGGGTATCCGTGCGAACTGCTCGGCCGTGAGGCCACCTTGGCCCGCGCGCCGGGCGCCAACAGCGAGGGTTTGCTGGGTGGCTTGTACAGTCCGATGGAATTGGGGGTGGATCCGAACCTTGCTGCGGCCGAGCTGGCTGCCTGGCTGGTGGACCAGCACGGGGTGACCATCCACTGGAACGCGATGGTTGGCGCCGTGAGCCATGGCGGGCAGGTGCACTGGGGGAAAACCAAGGTAGCGGAGGCATTCGACCGGGTGGTGGTCTGCTCGGGCAGCGACTTTGCGGATCTTTTTCCGAACGCATTTGGCGACTCGGGTTTGAAGAACTGCAAGCTGCAGATGCTGGAAACCCATACCCAGCCCGGGGGATGGCGGATCGGCCCGCACCTGGCCAGCGGCCTGACCCTGAGGCATTACGCCAATTTCCAGGTGTGCCCGGGGCTGAAGGCGCTGGCCGATCGCATCGCGCGGGAAACGCCCGAGCTGGACCGATATGGCATCCATGTGATGGCCAGCCAGCCGGCGGACGGCCGAGTGATTCTGGGTGATTCCCATGAATATGGCGACGAGATCACCCCGTTTGACCAGT
>CAWUOE010000552.1:0-2599 GCA_963923355.1 uncultured Gemmataceae bacterium
ACTGCTGGGCCGCGTGGGCAAATCAGACCCCGCCAGCTTGGCCGATTACCAGGCCACAGGCGGTTTCCTGGGCCTTAAGCGGGCGCTGGAATTGGGCTCGGAAAAGACCATCGCCGAAGTGACCGCCTCCGGCATCGTCGGGCGCGGCGGCGCGGCGTTCCCCACCGGCCGCAAGTGGGACGCCGTCGCCCGCGCGACCGACCCGGTCCACTATGTCGTCTGCAACGCCGATGAATCCGAACCCGGCACCTTCAAGGACCGGGTGGTGATGGAGGGAGACCCGTTCGCCCTGGTCGAGGGGATGACCATCGCCGGCCTGGCGGTGGGCGCCCAAAGGGGATTCCTCTACATCCGAGGCGAGTACCCGCTGGCTATCCGTCGCATGCAGCATGCCATCGATCAGGCGACCGCCGCCAATCTCCTCGGCGATAACATCCTGCGCAGTGGCAAAAGCTTCCACATCGAAATCCGCCGCGGCGCGGGAGCCTACATCTGCGGCGAGGAAACCGCCCTCTTCAACTCCATCGAAGGCCAGCGGGGCGAGCCCCGCAACAAACCGCCTTTCCCGGTGCAACACGGCCTCTTCAACCAGCCCACCGTCATCAACAATGTGGAGACGCTGGCCAACATCCCCCTCATCCTGCGCGAGGGGGGGACCTCCATCGCGGCCTTGGGCACGCAGGGCTCCAGGGGCCGCAAACTGTTCTGCGTCTCGGGCCATGTCGCCCGCCCGGGTGTCTATGAGTTTGTCTTCGGCATCACGCTGCGGCAGTTGATCACCCAGGCGGGCGGGGTTCCCGAGGGGCGAGCCATCCAGGCGGTCCTGCTCGGCGGAGCCGCCGGCGCGTTCGTCGGGCCCGACCAACTCGATGTCCCCCTCACCTTCGAGGGAACCCGTGCCATCGGGGCCACGCTCGGCTCCGGCGTGGTCATGGTCTTCGATGACACGGTCGACCTGGGTGACACCCTGGCCCGCATCGCCGCCTTCTTCCGCGATGAGTCCTGCGGCCAGTGCGTCCCCTGCCGGGTCGGCACCACCCGCCAGGAGGAACTGGTGCAGCGCCTGCGACGGGGCAAGACACTGGGCACCCCGGCGGACGAAACAGCCCTGCTCGACGAGATCGCCCAGGTGATGCGCGACGCCTCCATCTGCGGCCTGGGCCACACCGCCTCCAGCGCCCTGCAATCCGCAATCAAACGGTTCGGAACTGCCATTCTTTCCGGCAAATCCGTGGAGAATCACCATGGCTGAAACTTTCCGCGAACCGGAGATGTGGTTCCACGCGCCTCCCCGGCCCACACGCATTCCCCTGCCTCCCGTGCGGGAGGAAAAACCTCCGGTCGAACTGACCGTGGATGGTCAAACGGTCAAGGTCCCCGAGGGCGCCACGCTGCTCGACGCCTGCAAGGCGCTTGGCCTCGATACCCCCACCGTTTGTTTCCACCCCAATTTCACGCCGGTCAATGTCTGCCGGGCCTGCGTGGTGGAGCTGGAAGGCTCCCGCACCCTGGTTCCCTCCTGCTCGCGCAAGGCCGAGGCCGGCATGGTGGTGAAGACTGACAACGAGCGGGTGAAGACCTCCCGCAGGATGGTCCTCGAATTCCTCGCCTCCTCGGTCGACCTGTCCACCGCGCCGGAACTCACGGCCCGCTGCAAGGAGTATGGCGCCCGGCCCGAACGCTATGGCCCGCCGGAACCCGCCCACCCGGCGGGTGAGCGGGATAGCCGGGTGGCCGGCCACCACCACACCCCCACGGGCCAACAGGCCCAGCGTGTCGCCCAACCGGTGAAGGTGGACAATCCGCTCTATGTGCGCGATTACTCGAAATGCGTGCTCTGCTACAAGTGCGTGCAGGCCTGCGGCGACGAGGCGCAAAACACCTTTGCCATCGCGGTGGCCGGCCGCGGCTTCGATGCCCGCATCTCCACCGAGAACGCCGTCCCCCTGACCGACTCCGCCTGCGTCTACTGCGGCAACTGCATCGGCGTCTGCCCCACCGGCGCGCTCATGTTTAAGAGCGAGCACGAAATGCGTGAGCAGGGCACCTGGGACGAAAGCAGGCAGAAGCAAACCGATACCATCTGCGGTTACTGCGGCGTGGGCTGCACCCTCACCCTCCATGTGCAGGAGGACAAGATCGTGAAGGTCACCTCCCCCGCCGATGTCGACATCACCCGCGGCAACCTCTGCATCAAGGGCCGCTTCGGGTTCGAGGGAATCAATAACCGGTGAGAATTCCGCCGTGCAAAAAGGAGCTTTTTTCGCCTCTTCAGTTTTACTGGCAACCACTCCAAACAAAAAAACTGAATAGCATTTATGCCGGGTTCATTTCTAAAAAGTACAGATTTTTATTCCCAATAAGATCCTGCCTAGGTGATAATTAGGATTGAAATCTATCCGGGAAAAATTCTGTATTTTTTACACACTGAATTTTGTTTCCAATGAGGCGGCAGGTGACCCATGAGAAAGCTTTTGGCTATTGTCTTCTTGTCTGCTTTGTTTTGCTCCTGTGCCATTTATGCTGAGGAAAAGGTTTTCTACCCATCCAAAAAGCAATATGCCGTGGAGGATGGCATCCAGCTCCGGCTGGTGGATGT
>CAWUOE010000553.1:0-2588 GCA_963923355.1 uncultured Gemmataceae bacterium
AAATGGCCAGGCAGCGCGAGGCCAACGACCTGATTCGAAAGCGCTGCGACCTGTCGGGTGGCAAGGCGGTGTTTGTGGACACCTGGACCCCGATCCTGGGACCGGACGGCCAGCCCGCCCCCGAGCTGTTTCTGGAAGACAAACTGCACCTGAATGAAAAGGGCTACGCCCGCTGGAACGCGGTGCTGGAGCCGTTGCTGAAGGGAGGAAGCTGACCATGCAGCCATCGCGCAGAGCCTTCACTGTCACCGCGGCCTCGGGGCTTGCGGCACCCTTGTTGGCTGATGAGGGAAAACCGCTTCGGGCCGCTGTGATCGGCGCCACCGGCCGGGGCGACTACGGCCACGGCATGGAGCGACTGTTCGCCCACCGGGCAGAGGTGAAACTGGTGGCCATCGCCGATCCCAACCCGTCCGGACTGGCCAAGGCCCTCGCCAGTGCCGGCGCCAAGAAAGGGTATTCCGATTACCGGGAGCTGTTGAAGGAGGAGCGGCCGGAGATCGTGGTGATCGCCAGCCGTCACACCGACCAGCACCATGCCATGGCGATGGATGGCCTGAAGGCAGGCGCCCACCTGCTGCTGGAGAAGCCGTTCGTCACCACCCCGGCGGAGGGTGACGAGATTCTGGCGCTGGCGCAGGGCCGGGGCCTGCGCGTGGCGGTGGCGCACCAGACGCGCATCGAGCCCTCGGTGGCGCTGCTGGCGGCACGGCGTGAGGAGTTGCTGGGCGACCTGGTGGAGATCAGCGCCTGGGGCAAGCAGGACGCCGCGCGCGCAGGCGGCGAGGACATGATGGTGCTGGGCACGCACCTGTTCGATCTGATGCGCCTGTTCGCCGGCCCGGTGGCCTGGTGCCAGGCGACAGTCACGCAGAAGGGCAAGCCGATCACCGCCGGGGACGGTCGCCTGACGAAAGACTGGGTGGGCCCGGTGGCCGGCGACGAGGTCAGCGCCCAGTTCGGCTTTACCGGCGGAGCCCTCGGCAGCTTCACCAGCCGCCACAAGCTGAAAGCCGTGCTGGACCCATGGGGCCTGGAGCTTCTGGGCACGAAAGGGGCCGCGCGCATCGTGATGGATGGGACCCAGCGGGTCTACACGCGTCCGGGTGCCCTGTGGGGCAAGGACGGCAAGGGCACTGACTGGAAACCACTCACGGTGGATGCGAAAAAATCGGGCCCGCAGCCGGTGGTGCCCAATGGCCACGTGGCCGATGATTTGCTGAATGCGATCTGGCAGAAGCAGGAACCCCAGTGCAGTGGCGTGAACGCGCTGGCGGCGGTGGAGATGGTGATGGCGGTGTATCAGTCAGCCCTGAAGGGGGCCCGCGTGCCATTGCCGCTCACCGGGCGGGCTCATCCCCTGAAAGCAGTCTGACCATGCTGGGTGACATCAAGAATCCCCGGCTGCTCTACCTGAAAGGCGGCTTGATGCTGCTGGTGGGCCTGATGGCTTCCGCCATCCTGCTGACGCTGCATGCGGACTGGATGACAGCGGTCCTGCTGGCCACGGCGGTCTGGGGTTTTTGCCGGGCGTATTACTTCGCCTTCTATGTGATTGAGCACTATATCGACCCCGCCCACAAATATGCCGGCCTGATTGACTTTATGAAATACATCTGGGCCAAAAGTGCTCGCTGAAGAACTTGTCCCACGCCAACTCGGCAATTCAGCAATACCCCGGGGGGGGTGTTGCCGAGTTGCCCAGTTGCCGAGTTGGGTGAGAAGGCCCCGGGTTCAACTCTGCAGCAAGCCTTCCAACGGGGAGGAATCGGATTAGCAAACCTTGAGGCGCCGCTGGACGGCCAGTATCAGGAGAGAGTCACGCAGCACGCAGCTAGAGTGCACCCCGAGCTGCAAATCTACTTGGCTTTTCCAGGGTGGTTAAGCGATCACGCCAAACCTGGCAACTACCCCAACTCGGCAACCCCCAGGGGGGGGTGGTTGAGTTGCCGAGTTGCCGAGTTGCCCAGTTGAGCCGAGAACCTTGCTCAAGGGGGCACAATCCACCCGAGGCCTCACCCTTTCTGGTGAGTGAATACACCAGCCCTCCCGGCTCCTGCTTGTCACAGGGCGTGGTGGCGTCATTTAAAGAAGAAGGAAGGCACCCGATTCTCAGACCGTAGGCTTCAGGAAGTGTGCCTATTCAATTATACCCCTCACAAGGGGCTATTCGACAACCCCCAGCCCATCGGAATATCCAACTCAGCAACTCCCCACCCACTTGGGGTATTTGGAGAGTGAATAAAGGCGAGCCGGGTGCGGCAGTGCCCGGGTTTAGGTTCGCCCCGGAAAACTGGGAGTTTTTGCGAAGGCCAGTCTGTATCACCGAACCCAACTCGGCAACTCGGCAACACCCCCCCCGGGGGTGGAGGAGTTGCCGAGTTGGGGCCAGATTAGCCCTTCAACACCCCGGGGTGCGAGAGTTGAACCTGAACCTGTGCCTTGGCAAGCCCCCACCGCAAGGTGGGGGGTGTCAGTCTGCCGCGCAGAAGCTTGCCGGGTTCGACCAAAACCAGCCTGTCCCCTGTCCGCTCCTTGGATCAATAAACACCCGGCAGCTTGATCGCCTTGGTTGGCCAAGGTGTTCG
>CAWUOE010000554.1:0-2588 GCA_963923355.1 uncultured Gemmataceae bacterium
ATCCACAACCGACAGCGAAACCCCGCCCGCCCCGGTGGTGAAGCCTAACACTCAGGGCGGGGTTTCGCTGTCGGTTGTGGATCCTCCTCCCGAACCCTCACCAGGCGGCGGGTGAAGGTAAACTGCCAACCACTCAGGAATGGGCTCGCCGGTCTGGCGAGCCCATTGGTTGTTATGATGCGCTCAGCGAGGTCATGAGGACCCAAGGCCATGAGCTGCCCCCTGTCACTTTTCACCGGCCCTTGGGCCGACCTGCCCCTCTCCGAGTTGGCCGGAATGGCCCGGAGCTGGGGTTACCGCGCCGTGGAACTGGCCTCGTGGGGCGACCATCTGGAAGTCCAACGGGCCGTGGGTGAAGGCGGTGCGCTGGAATCCAAGGCCGATCTGCTCCGTGAATCGGGCTTGGAAGTTTCCGCAGTCGGCTGCCACCGTGTGAGTGCCGCCATCTGCGAGGGTAGCCACTCGGGCATGCGGCATCTGCTACCCGAACACGTCTGGGGCGACGGCGATTCCGAGGGTATCCGCCAGCGGGCCAGTGCGGAGGTGATCGCCACCGCGCGGGTCGCGGCGCGGTTGGGCGCGAACCTGCTGACCGGCTTCACCGGGTCATCCATCTGGAACCGGCTCACCGGATATCCCTGGCCCAAACCGGACGAGATCAGCGCCGCATTGGCTGATTTTTCTAGACGGTTTCATCCCATCTTGAACGAGTTGCGCGAATTGGGGATTCGTTACGCGCTGGAGGTCCATCCGGGGCAGATGGCATTTGACCTCGGCAGCGCCGAATCGGTACTGGAGGCCCTCGACGGGGCCCATGAACTGGGATTCACGCTGGACCCCGGTCACCTGGTTTGGCAGGGGATAGATCCCTGCGAGTTCATCCGCAGATTCCCCGACCGCATCCTGCATGTCCACCTGAAGGATGTGGTGGTACGCCAGGATGGACGGCACGGCCTGCTGGGTGGATACCATCCGAGGCACGACTCCCGCCGGGGATGGGAATTCCGCGGACCCGGACGTGGCCACCTGGATTGGGAAGAGTTTTTCAGGGCATTGGCCTCCATCGGCTACCAAGGGGCCCTGTCGGTGGAGGTTGCCGATCACTGGCTCGATCGGGCGGCGGTGGCGGAAGAGTCGGTGGAATTCGTGCAACGATTCCGCCACGGCCCGCTGGCATGAAATCCCCCTGGATCCATTCTCCGGACAAACGACCATGATCCTGTTGATCGACAACTACGATTCATTCACTTACAACCTGGTCCAACGGTTTGGCGAAATTGACCCGCGCCTTGACCTCAAGGTCATCCGCAATGACCGGATCACAGCGGATGAGGTGGAAAAGCTGGCTCCCGAAAAGATTGTCATTTCACCCGGACCCTGCACCCCCAAGGAGGCAGGGGTGAGCAATGAAATCCTGAAGCGATTCGCAGGCCGACTGCCCATCCTGGGGGTCTGCCTGGGGCATCAGTGCATCGGCCATAATTTCGGGGGTGAGGTAGTCCGCAACAGCCGGATCATGCACGGCAAGGTTTCACCCATCCACCATGACAATTCGGGGGTGTTCCGCGGACTCTCCAACCCGTTTGACGCGACCCGGTACCACAGTCTGGTGATCCGCAGGGAAACCTGGAACAACCCTGACTTCGTGATTTGCGCTTGGACGGCGGAAGGGGAGATCATGGGGGTGCGTCACAAGGAATGGCCGCTTTTCGGGGTTCAATTCCACCCGGAAAGCTTCCTGACCCTGGAAGGGCCCAAACTGCTGAAGAACTTCCTGGATTGGCCCGTCGCAGCCAAGGCCCCGCCAGCCCGGGCGCAAACCGCCTAGGCCAACATCAGGTGATCGGCGGCGAAATGCGCCGCACCCAGCAATCCGGCCTCCTGATTCAGGGACACCCGGACGCGGGTTGTACTGAGCATGGTGGAAAACCTGCCCTTGGCCATGAACCCCTCGAGGAAAGTTCCCAGACCGAAGGCATCCAGCATTTTGGGTGCAATGCCCCCAGCCAGGAACACCCCGCCGCGCGCCACGCATTTCAGCGCCATATTGCCGGCTTCCGCCCCGTAGATGGAAAGGAACAGGCCAACCGCCTGGAGGCACAGGGGGTCCTTTTGCTCGAGGGCCAAACGGGTGATGCACGCGTTGCGCATGGCGGTGCCCCCTTCCCTTCCCGCCGCATCGAGTGCCTGCCTGGTCTCGTTCGCAACGGGCCACTGACCCGTTTGGGCCAGAAAATCAAACAAATCGGAAAAGCCCTGTCCCGACAGGATGCGCTCGTAGCTGACGTGGCCTGAGAATTTGCCGCGCAGATGGCGCCAAAGTTCCACCTCCAGCTCGGACTGGGGCGCAAAGCTGCAGTGACCACCCTCACTCGCAAGGGGGTGATGTTTTTTCCCGTCCCAGTACAAAATGGACTCACCCAATCCGGTCCCGGCCGCCACCACGGCAATGTTTCCCGGCCCTTTTTTGATGAAGGCGGGATTCAGGTCCACCCACTCATCGGGCTTGAGGAAAAGCAAACCGTACGCAGTTGCTTCCACATCGTTCAGGAGTTTGACACGGACCGGATCACACCCCAGAGCCCGGG
>CAWUOE010000555.1:0-2587 GCA_963923355.1 uncultured Gemmataceae bacterium
CTCAGCGCGGGTGGGGCCCTGTCAGCCCCGGGTTTACTTGAGATTATCTTACGGGACAGGCACCCCTTTAACCGGAATAACCGGAACCAGCCGATCTGTTTGCCTGGATTGTCCGCGTAAGGTCCAAGGGCCGGGAACCGGTGGAGTACACGGCGTGTTTTAATTCGGTTTGACCCTCCAACGGCGGTGAAAGGTTTGGCCCATGAATCCGATCATTTTCGCCATGCGGCATCCCATCACCATGATGATGCTGGTGGTGGCGCTGATCGGCGGGGGCAGCCTGGCGCTGTCGAAGATGCGGGTGGATATCTTTCCACCGCTGAACCTGCCACGCATCTACGTTTACCTCCAATATGGCGGGATGAGCCCCTCCCAGATGGAGGGGTTGATCGTCAACCAGTTTGAACTGATGTTCCAGTATGTGGACGGTGTCTCGCAGGTGGAGTCACACTCCATCCAGCAGGTTGCCCTGGTGAAGTTGTCATTCTTTCCGGGGACCGACATGGGCCTGGCGATGGCGCAGGTGAGCGCCTGTGCCGCGCGGGCCATGTCGCAAATGCCGATCGGTACCCTGCCACCCCTGGTGATCCGGATGGACGAGGGCAGCGTGCCGGTGGGTTACCTGGTGCTGGAAAGTGACACCACACCCCTTGGAAAGGTGGGTGACCTGGCGAACAACTACATTCGCCCGCTGGTGCAGAAGAATGTGCCGGGCACGATTGGTACGCCGCCCTTCGGGCCGAACGTGCGGTCGATCCTGGTGAATGTGGACCCGGACAAACTGCGGAGCTACAACCTAAATCCGCAGGATGTGGTTCAGGCTCTGATGCGTGGCAACGTGGTGATCCCCGCAGGCAACCTGTATATGCGGGACCTGATGCCGCTGGTACCCACCAACGCGCTGGTGAAGAACATCCAGGAGATGGGGGAGATTCCCCTGAAGCTGGGCGCCAACGTTTATGTCCGCGATGTGGCGACCATCACGGACTCGACGGATGTGAACTACGGGTACGCGCTGGTCAACGGGCGGAAATCGGTGTACTTGCCCATCCTGAAGAAGGATACGGCCAGCACCCTGGATGTGGTGGCCAACATCCACGCGGCGATGCCGGCATTCCGGGATGTGCTGCCCAAGGATGTGAAGATCAACTTTGAGTTCGACGAGTCACCCACGGTGGTGACGGCCATCAAGAGCGTGGGCACCGAGGGAATCATCGGAGCGGCGCTGACCGGTTTGATGATCATGCTGTTTTTGGGGGACTGGCGCAGCGTGATCGTGGTGGTATCGAACATCCCGCTGGCGCTGATGGGATCGCTTTTTGGGCTTTACATCACGGGCAACAGCATCAACATCATGTCGCTGGGCGGTCTGGCGCTGGCGATCGGCATCCTGGTGGACGAGGCGACGGTGGAGGTGGAAAACATCCACGCCCAATTCCACGGCGGGGCCTCCCTTGCGCGGGCGGTCCGCCGGGGCAACAGCATCACCGCGGTTGCCCGCCTGCTGGCACTGGCCTGCATTTTGTCGGTGTTCATACCGGCCTTCATTATGGAGGACCCGCTGCGGGCGCTGTTCATGCCGCTGGCGCTGGGGGTGGGTTTCGCGATGATCAGCTCGTATTTGCTGTCGAGCACCTTCGTGCCGGTGATGGCCGTGTGGCTGTTGAAGCTGAATCCGGAACATGTGGGCAAAAAAGGACTTTTTGACCGGGTGGAGGCGGCCTACGAGCGATTTGTGGGCTGGGTGGTGGCGCTTCGCCATCTGGTGGTACCTGCCTACCTGGGAGTGGTGACCCTGATTCTGGTGGTGGCCGGGTCCAGGCTGGGGACCGAGTTGTTTCCCCAGATTGATTCGGGGCAGTTTGTGTTGAGGTTCAGGCCGCCCCCGGGGACCAATTTCGAGGTCACACGCCAAATGGGGCAGAAGGCGCTTGAGATCATCGAGCGGGAAGCGGGCAAGGACCAGATCGACATCAGCATCGGATTCGCCGGGCAAATCGCCCCTTACTTTGGTTTGAACAACATGATCCTGCTGATGCGTGGGCCGGATGACGGGATGCTGCGGGTGGCGTTCCGCGAGGGGAGTGGGATCGAGCTGGATGCCTTCCGTGAGAAGATGCGGAAAAAATTGCCGGAAGAGATCGCCCCCTGGCTGGCCGGGGTGATGGAGTCGAGGGGTGTTCCGAAGGAGGAGGCCGCAGCCCGGTCAAAGGAGATCAGCTTTGGATTTGAACCGGGTGACATGGTCAGCAATGTGATGAGCTTCGGATCGCCGACACCCCTGGAGGTCGTGGTGTACGGCCCCAACCTTGCTGATGTGCGCGAACATGCCACCCGCATCCGCGACAACATGTCGAAGATTTATTGCCTGCGGGACGTGCAGTTTCACCAAACGCTGGATTACCCGTCGGTGGATGTGACCATCAACCGCGAAAAGGCGGGCCTTTCCGGTGTGGATGTGCAGAACATCGGCGACTCGGTGCTGGTGGCGACGAACTCGAGCCGGTATGTGGCGCTGAACTACTGGCAGGACCAGAGGACCGGATTCGACTACCAGGTGGAGGTGCTGGTGCCGACCCAGCGGATG
>CAWUOE010000556.1:0-2583 GCA_963923355.1 uncultured Gemmataceae bacterium
CTTCCGCTGGCCGGTGCTTTCATCCGACAGCCTCTCGGCCAGGTGGTGGACCAGCTTGCCGAACTCCTCGGTCAGGGCCGACTGGGCCAGTTCCACCGCCTCATCGAGCCGCTGGCTGACCCGCTGCTGCTCCCGACGGAACAGGCTTGGGTCCAGCGCCAGCAGGTAGCTCGGCGGGTCGATGGAGGGGTACTCCCAGGTGGCGGTGAACAGCTCCCGGACCTCGGCGGGGTAATCCCCCGGGTTGTAGAACCGGCCGAGCCGGTCCCGGGCGGTGGCCAAGAGGCCGGGGAACGCCTCGGCCAGCTCCTCGACCGCCGCGCGCAGCTCCTGCTGGTAGAGCTCCATCGACTGCTCGAACTGGGGGATCAGCGGCCGGGGGATCAGCCGGACCCCCGGCTCGACATAGGGCAGCCCCAGCCGCCGCCAGGTGCCGGTGATGCGGTGCCGCACCCCGGACAGCAGGCGCATCGTCGGGTGCGACCGGTCGATGATCTGCTTGCTGGCGCGCAGGAGCCGGGCATCGACCCCGGCGGCCCCGACCAGCTCGGACTTCTGGTCGGCGGACAGCGTGCGGGAGGTGCCCCACCAGCGGATCTGCAGGCGGACCGCCGCGCAGTGCTGGCGCAGGTGCTCGGCGGCCGGCGTCGCGTTGATCGGCGCCGGTCCCTGTCGGGAGACTGTGGGAGAAGGATGCAAAACGGCGGTCATGGTGTGAACTCCTGGGTGAAGGAAGATAAACAGGTGGAAACACCCTGGGCCCGACACGGGCCCGGGGTGACAGCTCTCAAAACAGAAAGCCGGAGCGGGCGGGGATACCGCCGGCTCCGGCCGGGTGGATCGAGGCAAAAACTCAGGACCCCTCAGGCGAGGACCGTCTTCACACCCCGCAGGCGGCGCGGGGAGACTGCCGGGGGATTCTGGGCCGGGGCCCCGTAGATGCCCGGCTCCGAGGCCGACAGGCAGCGCCCGGTGGCCCAGGCCCGCAGCCGGTCCACCGACTCCCGGGCGGTGACCGCCACCGGCACCACCTGCAGCGCCGCCTCCCGGAGGGTGACCCCCAACAGCGCGGCCAGCCGGCAGCAGGCATGGATCTCCGCGCCGGTCCAGGCGTCATCCCCGGGCAGCGGCTGGTCCGGCAACGCGAACTTCCGCAGGCAGAGCGACCAGATCGCCTCCTTCTCCCGCCGGGTGGGCAGGTCGAGGAAGAAGACCCCATCGAACCGCTCCGCCCGCGTGAACTCGGGCGGCAGGCGGCTCATGTCGTTGCACGTGCCGATGAAGAAGACATCGGACGTGTGGTCGCCCAGCCAGGTCAGCAAGGTGCCGAGCAGCCGGGAGCCGACACCGCTGTCCCCCTGACCGCCCGCGGAGGGCAGCGCCTTCTCGAGCTCATCGCAGAACAGGATGCACGGCGCCATCGCATCGACCTGCCGCAGGGCCTGCCGGACGTTCTGCTCCGTCTGGCCGACCAGGCTGCCCATCAGCGAGCCGAGGTCCAACAGCAGCGTCGGCCGGCCGGTCTCGTTGCCGAGCGCCTTGGCCAGGAAGCTCTTGCCGGTGCCGGGGACCCCCAGCAGCAGGATCCCCCGGGGACGGATGGTGCTACCCGCCAGGGCCCGGGTGCAGAACCCCTTCACCGCCTCGAGGCCGCCGAGGTCGGAGAAGGTCTCCGGCCCCCGGTGCAGGGAGAGCAGGTTCGCCTTCCTGAGCGCCTGGGCCTTCAGGTCGAAGACCACGTCCGGCCGGATCCGGCCGTGGCGGGTGATCGACAGGGCCATCGCCCCCTCGGCCTCGTGGCGGGTCAGGCCGCCGGCGGCATCGAGGATCCGCTCGAGGGCCTCCGGGGTGGGGGAGGCCGGCTGGCCTTCGGACTCCTCCCCCGGTTCCCCGGTCAATTCCAGCGCGATCCGCCGCAGTTCGGCGCGGTCGGGCAGCGCGTGGTCGAGGACGAGGAACAGCCGCTCGAGCTCGGGCGGCAGTTGCACCACGGGGGACAGCACGAGGAGGATCCGCCGGTCGGCCTTCCCCTCCATCAGGGTCTGCTGCAGCACCTGCACCAGCTCGGCGTGGTTCAGGAACCGGTGCAGGTTGTGGCAGACGAGGACCGAGGTGGTGCCGGCCATCTGGGCCAGGTGCTTGATGGCGGCCAGGGGGTCGCCAGCCGCAGCGCCTAAGGGCTGGGGGTTGGCCCCGCCGGCCGGTTGTGACCGGATCCCCCGGGCGATGTCCCACAGGGCCAGTTCCCAGGACTGTTCCCGGGCCAATCGGCGGATCTCCTGTTCCGCCTCATCGGGTTCCTGGGTCTGGATCCAGATCCCGGTGAAGGCGGCGTTGATCTGTTCAATGAGTTCCCTGCGCATGGCAAAGCATTCTCCTAGGTGACAAAGAAAACAGGCCACCGGGGAAATCCCGGCGGCCTGCGACGTGGAAGGGGCAACGGATGGGGAAAGGTCTGGAGTCCTCAGCCGGTGGGTGAGGACTCCAGTGGGGTGGTTAAGGATTCGGTCGCTCCCTGACGGGAAGAGTCTGGGACCTCCAGCGGACCGAGGGTGGTGAGCTGTTCGAGCACCGCTTCACGGG
>CAWUOE010000557.1:0-2582 GCA_963923355.1 uncultured Gemmataceae bacterium
CGTGCGGACGGGCGACCACTGCTCGGTGGAGCCCTACATCAACTGCCAGGCCTGCTCCGCCTGCGCCCGTGGCCGCGGCAACTGCTGCGAGAACCTGCAGGTACTGGGCGTGCACACCGACGGCGGCCTGCGCCCCCGGGTGGTGCTGCCCGCGCGCAAGCTGCACCCGGGCAACGGCCTCAGCCTGGAGCAACTGGCGCTGGTGGAAACGCTGGCCATCGGCTGCCACGCGGTGGACCGCGCCTGCGCCCGGCCCGATGACTTCGCCCTGATTGTGGGCGCGGGGCCCATCGGCCTGGCGGTGCTGGAGTTCGTGAAGATCGCCGGCCTCAAGCACGCCATGCTGGACGTGCGGGAAGATCGGCTGGCCTTCGCGCGCGAGAAGATGGGTGCCGCCCACACCGTGACCGGCACCGGCAGCCCCGCCGACGAGGAGGCGCTGAAGGCTCTGAACCACGGCTCGCTGCCCACCGTGGTGTTTGATGCGACGGGCCATCCCGGGGCGATGCGCCGCAGCCTCGATCTGGTCGGTTTCACCGGCAAGTTGATCTATGTGGGCATCGTGCCCGACGAGATCCCCGTGCCCGACCCGCTGTTCCACCGCCGCGAGATGACGCTTTTGGCCACGCGCAACGCGCTGCCGGCCGATTTCCCCCGCATCATCGACTGGATCCGCCAGGGCCGCATCGACACCAACCCGTGGATCAGCCACCGTATCGGCTTCGGCGAGGTGATCGAGAAGTTCGATACGCTGTCCCGGCCGGAGACCGGCGTCATCAAGGCGATGATCGACCTGTCGGCCGCCGACTGAAAACCCGTCAACCAGGAGCAATTGACATGCTGAAACACACCCTGCTGCACCCGGCCATACTGGCCGCCATCGCCCGCGCCGGCCACCACGGCCGGATCGTCATCGCCGACGGCAACTACCCCGCCAGCACCACGCTGGGGCCCTCGGCCGAGCTGGTGAGCCTGAACCTGATGCCCGGCGTGGTGGACGCCTGCCAGGTGCTGGAGGCCGTGCTGTCGGCCGTGCCCATCGATTTCGCCTACGTGATGGACTATGAGCGCACCGGCCCCTACGCGCTGAAAGAAGACCCGCCCGTGTGGCACGAGTTCCGCCGCATCCTGAAGCAGCACCGTCCCGGGGTGGAGCTGGGGCTCATCGAGAAATGGAAGTTCTACGAAGAGGCCCGCTCGAAGAGCCACATCCTCACCGTGCAGACGGCCGACCGACGCATCTTCGCCAACATGATCCTCGACATCGGCGTGCGGATGGAGGGGGAATGACAGCCCTCCCCGCGGCGGCCCGAGCGACCGGATTGCCAATCCCATGCTGCTGACCATCCTGGCGGTGGTGCTGCTGGTGCCGCTGCTGATTCTGCTGAACGCCTTCTTTGTGGCCGCCGAGTTCGCGCTGGTGGCCGTGCGCCGCACCAAGGTGGAGACCATGGTGGACCAGGGCGTGGCGGGCGCTCAGGCGGTGGAGAAGGCCACCAAGCAGCTCGACCGGTCGATTGCCGCCACGCAACTGGGCATCACCATCGCCAGCATCGTGCTGGGCTGGGTGGGGGAGCAGTCCATCGCCCGGCTGGTGGAGCACCTGCTGGCCTGGGCGCCCGAGGACCTCATCGCGCCGGAATCACGCACGGTGGTCAGCCACACCATCGGCAGCGTGGCAGCCATCGGCGCCATCACCTTCATGCACGTGGTGTTCGGCGAGCTGCTGCCCAAGACCATCGCGCTGCAGGTGCCAGACCGCGTGGCCCTGTGGGTCTCGGGCCCGCTGAACTGGTTCGCGTGGATCTCGGGCCCGTTTTTGCGGCTGATGAACGGCACGGCCGTCTGGCTGGCCCGGCGGATGGGCCTGCGGCAGACCGGCGCGGAGAATTCGCTGCACTCGGTGGAGGAGCTGCTGCTGCTGGTGGAGGACACCGAGGAGGCCGGCATGATCGCCCCGGAGCAGGCCGACTTCGTGGAGAACGTGTTCCTGCTGTCCAACAAGCTGGTGGCCGACATCATGGTGCCGCGGGCCGAGGTGGCCGCGCTGGACATCGCCACCCCGCCGGGGAAGATCCTCGAGATCGTGCGCAGCGGCGCGCACACCCGCCTGCCGGTCTTCCAGGATGATCTTGACCACATCGTGGGCATCGTCAACACCAAGGACCTGTTCTACCTGTTCAGCCTGGAGGGGATCGTCATCCTGGAGGACGCGATCTACCCGCCGCTGTTTTTGCAGCAAGACCAGCCCGTCACCGCCGCGTTGCGCCTGTTCAAGCGCGAGCGCCGGCCCATGGCCGTGGTGCGCGACCAGCATGGCAAGACCACCGGCATCCTCACGCTGGAGAATGTGCTGGAGGAGATTGTCGGCGATATCGAGGACGAGCACGACATCACCCGCTCGGGCAGCGGCTCGGTGATGCTGGCACCCCAGCCGGGCATGTCGGGCATCCGCCCCAAGCCTGCACCCAAGAGCGTGGTGCGCGAGGGATTCTTCGGCTCCACCGGCGCTCCCAAGGGGCAGGCGTCCACCTTCGGCAAACCCGCACCCCCCACCCCCTGATCCCGTTTCAACTGCCGCA
>CAWUOE010000558.1:0-2571 GCA_963923355.1 uncultured Gemmataceae bacterium
TGTCTTCCTTTGACCGAGCGTACTGCAACCTGCCAACCCATTGGGGGCTCCAGGCCAATTTTGTCAAAGCGTCCACCATTGTCTGATCGGCGTCCTTGGGTAGGACCACCAACGGCATGCTGTCGGCGGCAGCCACGGTAATGGCCAGCGGGACACTGGCGGCAAGGGGCAGCGAGGGGATGGCGCGGTCCTTTGCTCCGGGGTATCTGGCCGCGAAACCGTCCAATGCCTTGGCAAACGCCTTGGCATCGGCGTAACCCATGCGCATGGAGCGGCCGGGACGCACCAGCCTGGTGGCACCATCCGGACCCAGGATGGCGAAGACGGAGTTTTCCAACTCGCCCGAGCGGGTGGAGACCAGATCCTTCAGCAGTTTTGATTCCTCGGAATTCTCGTAGGTTGCCAAACGGGCACAGACAAACTGACGGGAGGCGATGACCACCGCCTGATCGGACAGGAAACTCCTGTCCATGTCCTGTTTGCCTGGTCACCAAATGCCGGGAATGCCGGCGCAATGCGGCGCGGCAGACACCAGCAGGATCGGCCTGCCGGTGCGGGCTGCCTCCGCCTTGGCGGATTGCCAGGTGCTGAACCACTGGATACCACCGGCCGGGTTTGTTTTCACCTCGTCATCGGCGCCCGGCCTGGCCGGCCGATTACCCCCCGGGGGACCCTTGGCCCCGCCACGGCCTGCCCCCGGCGGGCCGTCGAATCCTCCCGGAGGACCGCCCGGGCCACCCATGGGCGGACGGGCATCACGGATTTTTTGGATCTGTTCGGGTTTCAGGATCTTTTCCAGCCGGCCACGGACATCCTTTTCCAGCTCCTTGACCGCCGCCGCCTGTTCCTCGGTGAGGTCGAGGTCTTCCACGATGTGCGGCGGGATGACGGTGCCGGGTTGGAAACCTTTTCCCTTACCCCTGGCGCCGCCGAATTTCCCCTCACCTTTGGGCCCCTTGGCATCCTTGGATCCTTTTTGGCCCTTGGGCGGGGGACCCTTGGGGTCCTCTCCCGGGTTGCCCTCACCGGGCGGTTGAGCCGGGCCCCAAAGGGCCATGGTGGTCAAGCCACCGGCAACCATCAACAGCATCGCCATGCGAAACATCGATTTGTTCTCCTCCAGTCAAGAATCAGTGAAGACAAAAACCAAGGATCAATCCTCCATCGCCGGCCGGGGTGGGCGGTCTTTTTCACCCTTGCCCTTGTGCCCGGGCGGTCCACCGCACCCTGCAAGAAACAACGCCGTCAAAAGAAGCCACAACCGTCTCATCGCAATACCCCCACCCGGTAGAGAGCCTTGCTTGAGCGCAACAGCAGGCCGCCCTGCACCGGGGCGGGCGAGGCGCTGAAATCTCCGTCATCGGCAAGTTTGTTCTGCTGAAGGACTTTTGGCTTGTCGCCAAGGGACAGGACAAATACGCCTTCCCGTCGGGTCTGGCAGTAGAGCCTGTCCCCCACCAAGACCAGGGAGGCATAGACAGGCCGGCTGCGTCCACCACGTTCCGCAAGGGGCAACCGGCCATCATGCAGGGTTTTTCCACTGGAGGCATCGAGGATCTTCCAGGTCCCCATCTCATCGACCCAGTGCAGCTTACCCTCATGGAAAAGTGGGGTGGGCACATAGCAACTGGTGCCAACCTCCCAGGCGACACGCCCTTCTGCCGGTTCCGCCTTGCCTCCCAGGCGCAATGCCGTGGTGCCCTTGGACTCGAACCCGCCGGTAACAAAAGCCAGGTGGTCCGCCCCCACCTGACCTGTGACGATGCTTGGGGAAATATTTCCCCGCGCCCGCAATGTGGCGAACCAGATCAGTTTGCCGGTGGTGGGATTCAAAGCCCAGAGCTCTCCAGGGGCCGCCACCAGCAGGTTCTCGATGCCCCGTGCATCCTTGCCAAGTGCTGGGGTGCCGAACGACAAGGCCAAGTTGCCCCCTTCAGCTTTCCAGACCTGTTTGCCTGTAGTTTTTTCAAAAGCCAAAACTGCCCTGCTTTCGCTGGAGGCATTCACGACCACCCAGTCTTTGACCAGTATCGGGCTGGCTGCCGAGCCCCAGCCGCGTGGGTCGGATTCACCGCCGCAATCGGCCTGCCACAATTTTTTCCCCTGATGGTCAAAAGCAAACAAACCTGACTTGCCGAAGTAGGCATACACCCGTTGGCCATCCACGGCGGGGGTGCTGGATGCATAGCCGTGTTCGGTGATATAGCCCCTGTAAGGATCTTCTTCGGCCTTGCCTGGCAGATCGAACTGCCAGAGTTTTTTTCCGGTGGGCAAATCCACTGCCAGCAGGTGTCGAACCAGGTTGGAAGGGTTTCCCCCGCCACCTGCCAGACCGTAGCCGCTGTAGCAGGTGACAAAGGCTTTCTCCCCCAGCAAGACCGGGCTGGAAGAGCCTGCGCCGGGTAAATCGAGTTTCCAAACCAGGTTGGATTGGTCATTCCAGGACTGGGGCACATTGGCATTGGGCGAGTGGCCAGCCTTGGCCGCCCCTCGAAACCCGGTCCAATCCCCATCGGCATGGGTCAAAAGCAACAAGATCAGCACACAGGCCATGGCGGTTTCCAGCTCCCG
>CAWUOE010000559.1:0-2569 GCA_963923355.1 uncultured Gemmataceae bacterium
TTGCCCATGTTCACCCGCTCGGTGGTATTGGCCTTGCCCCAGTCGATGATGTTGTAATCGCCCCAGACGGCACGGTGCAGCCAGCCGCTGGTGTGGTACTGCAGCATCACCGCCTTGGGCGGATTTTTCGGATCGAGGTAAACCTGGGCGAAGAGCTTGGACCCGCCCACCAGCGTTTTGGCTGGCATGCTTTCAATCACATCCTGGCTAAGGCCCGCATCGGTTCGCTGAACAGCCTTCTTGCCGCTGTGCACCGGCCCTGTGGAACTCTCGATGATCTTGGTGGCATGGCCGGGGCTTGCACTGACTTTGGCGCCCTGGGGGAAGGCGTCATCAAACCACAGGTCTTCCTTCACCACCGGGGCCGGCCGATCCTTGCGTGTTGCCGGGTCGCAATACTTTTCCGCTGCTGCCAATTTCGAAAGATCGGCTTCCGCCTTGGCGATGGCGGCATCCAGGCCCTGCTTCCTTTTCAGGATGTCCGCCGTCTCCAGTTTGGCAACCGGTTGGGTCAGGAGCGCGTTGCCGTCCATCGCCGGGTCTGCCGCCGAATGGAAAAACGCGTAAACGGAGTAGAAGTCCTTCGCGCTGATCGGGTCAAACTTGTGGTCGTGGCACTGGGCGCACCCGCCCGTCAATCCAAGAAACGCCGTGAATACCGTGCTCGTCCGCTCGACCGCGTTGCGGTAGATCCATTCGGCCTCGATCGATCCACCCTCGCTGGTGGTGGGACCGCAGCGCAAAAACCCTGTCGCAATCTTCTGGTCCAGCGTGGCGTTCGGCAGCAGGTCGCCGGCCAGTTGTTGCGTGGTGAACTGATCAAAGGGCAGGTTCCGGTTGAAGGCATCCACCACCCAGTCGCGGTAGGCCCACATCTGCCGCTCGTTGTCCAAGTGAAGGCCGTGCGTGTCGGCATAACGGGCCAGGTCCAGCCAGTGTCGCGCCATTTCCTCCCCGTGCCGTGGCGAGTTGAAATAACGCTCCACCATCCGCTCATAGGCCCCCGGCGCCTGGTCATTCAGGTATTGGTCAATTTCCCCGGTCGTGGGCGGCAGGCCGGTCAGCGCGAAGGCGACACGACGGATCAGGGTTTCCTTGCTGGCTTCGCCCCGGAAGGTCAGGCCGGACTGCGCCAAACGGGCCTGCAAAAAACGATCGATGCTGTTGCCGTCTCCCACAGGGGGCGTGTGGTCCTTGATGGGTTCAAATGCCCAGTGCCCCTCGTATTTGCCTCCTTGCTCCACCCACTGTTTCAGGAGATTTTTTTCCCGGTCGGTCAGAACCTTCTTGGTGGAGGCCGGCGGCATCCGCTCCGATTCCACATCGGTGTGCAGCCGCTCGATCAGTTGCGATTTATCTGGTTTACCGGCCACCACGGCCGGGCCCCCTGACTTTCCACCCTTGTAGGCTGATTCGGGTTGATCCAGTCGCAAGCCACCATTTTTCTTGCCAGGCCCATGGCACGACAGGCAATGCTCGGCGAGGATGGGTCGGATGTCCCGGTTGAACTGCAGGTCCACACCCGCGGCAGGCAAGGCGGCAATGCTTGCCAGCACGGCCGGAGCCAAAAAGAAAAATGATCGCATGGGAGAGACCCTAAAAACTTTCAGGCGGGACCCGGATTGAACCGCCGCGAGCGGCGGCTACCGGGCATATGGATTAAATTCTATCCTCCCCAACCCCCGCAAGATAGCATTTGTTTCCAGTTGTCAGGCGCAAGGATGCAAGGAGTAAGACCATGGCTAAACCCAGCAGGAGAAACGCCTTGTGGTCGGCACCAGCCGCCCTTGCCGCCACGGGATCCCTGGTCCGCGGCAATGCCCCGGCCCCGGATAATCGGCTCGTTCGGGAAAACACCAAACCAGGCACAACCGACTGGCAACTGACCTACGTGAAGTTTGATGGCAAGGAACGGTTCCGTTCACGCCTGATTGAGGGGTATTGCTCACGCACCAGCGTGCGCCCGGGTCAGAAGATCACCTTCCACATCAGTACCGAACCGGCAGCCCGGACCCGGATCGAAATCTTCCGCATGGGCTATTACCAGGGAAAGGGTGCCCGTCACATGACGACACTGGGCCCCTTTTCGACCTCTTCCCAAAACACCCCAAATCGCGGTCCCAAACGCCTGCGCGAGTGCGGGTGGCAACCCTCCATCGATCTGGAGGTTCCCGAGGAGTGGCCGGGTGGCGTTTACCTGGGCAAACTCACGTGCGACAGCCACCGGTTCCAGAGCTATGTCACCTTCACCGTGGTGGAGGAACGCAAAAGCGACCTGTTGTTCCAGTGCAGCACCAACACCTGGCAGGCCTACAACAAGTGGCCCTTGGCAGACTCGTTGTACGACAACGATCACCCCTCCAAAAAACCGCTGGTCTCCGGAGTCCGCGTCAGCTTCAACCGCCCCTACGCCAAATATCCCCAGGTGGTGGACCATCCGTTGTCCATCGGATCGGGTGAATTCCTGCTGTGGGAGTTTCCGTTCGCTTACTGGCTGGAAGGCAAGGGATACGATGTCAACTACTGTGCCAATGAGGACGTCCACACGGGTGGTCCTGATTTCATCGCC
>CAWUOE010000560.1:0-2567 GCA_963923355.1 uncultured Gemmataceae bacterium
CGCCGGCAGGCAAAGTGAAAGAAGTGGGAAGATTGAAATTGCTTGCAGCATGGTTAGAAAGGTCTCATTTTCCGGGTTGGCAGGGGTCAAATGATCTATCATAACCATTTAAGCTGCAGAAAACAGTTCTATGAGCTAACAGGGTACCCGAAGATGACTTTGATCAGCGTGACGATAATGGCGATGATGGTGGTTATCAGCCAGCCACAGGCAGCCAGCCCCCCCAAAAGTATTTCTGGCGTTTACCCGCATTTGGCCATGTATAACAACGAGGCGGAATGTGGAACTGGTGCTGTGGTACCTTGGGCGGGAAAACTCTGGGTGGTTACATATGCCCCGCACAAACCTGCAGGTTCCTCCGATAAACTGTATGAGATTGATTCCAGCCTTGGCCAGACGATCCGCCCCGAAAGCATTGGTGGTACTCCCGCCAACCGCATGATTCATGATGAATCAGGACAGTTGTTCATAGGGCCTTACGCGATTGATTCCAAGGCGAATGTGCGTGCCATTTCCTACGAAAAGATGTTTGGCAGGCCAACGGGCAACGCACGCCATCTTACCGACCCGGCCGGGAAAATTTATTACGCCACCATGGAAGAGGGCCTTTACGAGGTGGATGTGAAAACCTTGGCGGTGACCGAGCTTTGGGCCGATGAACAGCGCAAAACGGGCAGGCATTCTAATTTGCCCGGCTACCATGGAAAAGGCCTTTATTCCGGCTTTGGCAGAATCATTTATGCCAACAATGGCGACCACGCCAGGGAGGCTCTTTCCAACCCCAAAGTGCCTTCCGGTGTGCTTGCATCTTGGGATGGAAATGCCGATGCCTGGAATATCGTTCGCAGAAACCAGTTTACCGAGGTGACCGGACCAGGGGGAATTCATGGCAACAAGAAACCTGAGAGCAACCCGGTCTGGTCCATTGGCTGGGACCATCGGTCGTTGATCCTCATGATGCTGGATGGAAACCAGTGGCATTCCTTCCGTTTGCCCAAAGCAAGCCACAGCTATGATGGTGCCCATGGGTGGAACACGGAATGGCCCCGCATTCGGGAAATTGGCAATAAGGATGGCAGCATGCTGATGACCATGCACGGCATGTTTTGGAATTTTCCGGCAGGCTTTTCCGCTGCAAATACCTCTGGCATTGCCCCACGCAGTGCCTACCTTAAGGTGATCGGTGATTTTTGCAATTGGAACGGCAAACTGGTGTTCGGCTGCGATGACACCGCTAAAAGTGAGTTCCTGAACAAGCGCAAAGCCAAGGGAAACATTGAAGGCCCCGGACAGTCGCATTCCAACCTATGGTTTACATCTCCGGATCTTCCAGATCATTTGGGGCCGACCCTTGCGAGTGGCGCGCTTTTATTGGAGGAACCTGTAAAGGCTGGTGTGGTTACGGATCCTTTTTTGTTTCACGGCTGGCAAATAAGGTCCATGCATCTTGTTAATCATGGAAATCATTCTGTTGCCATGCAAATTGAGGCAGATGAAAAGGGGGATGGAACTTGGAGACCTTGGGACGAGATTTTGCTTCAGCCTGGCAGTGTTGTGTGGAAAGAGTTCCCTGCCCAGAAAATTGCCCAATGGCTTAGAATAAAGCCTTTGCAAAATGCCCAGAAGGTCAGCGTGCATTTTGCTTTCAGCAACCCAGAAAAAAGACCGACTCGCTCGGATTCCGTGTTTGAAGGTTTGGCAACGATTTCCGAAAAGCAGATTACCGCGGGCTTGGTTCGTGCCCGTGGAGAAAACAAGCGCACTTTGCAGCTTTTGCCCCAAATGATAACCGATGAGAAGCTTACGGATCTGCCAGGCTTGGAGTTGGATGCCACGATGAAGCTGGAATCCATTCGGGATGAAAACGCTAATTCCTGGTTGAAGGGCAGGGTGGCGATTCCAAAAAATGCAGTGACCGTGGAACCCACAAGCGTACTGGTGGTCGATGACCGTGGCAGACGCTGGCGTTTGCCCAAAAACAACCCCGCTTATGACCAACCCATTCGGGATGGTTTGCTTCGTATATGCAGGGAGGTTGCCACCGAAAGGGATCTATTTAGCGTGCATGGAACTTTTTATGAACTACCCGCGGAGAACGCCGATGGCTTTGCGAAGATTCGCCCGATCAGTTCCCACGATTTTCGCATTATGGATTATTGTTCCTACCGGGGCATGCTGGTTATGACAGGACTAAAAACCGATGCAAAGCCGGGTGCCCATATTGTGAAAAACCAGGATGGAACAGCGGGGCTTTGGCTGGGGGTGATTGATGATTTGTGGAAACTTGGGAAACCCATCGGCACAGGCGGCCCTTGGCTGAAACAGGATGTGAAGGCCAATCAACCCAGCGACCCCTATCTGCTTTGGGGCTATGATCGCAGGACCTTGAATTTGCAGAACCATTCCATGGAAAATAACACATTTAAAGTTCAGATTGACCTGACTGGGGAGGGACTTTGGGTGGATCATAGTCAGTTCGAGGTGGCACCCAATGCCAGCGTTCAGTACATATTTCCCGAAGCCCTTCAGGCTCGCTGGGTTCGACTGATTGCGAGCAGGAACTGCCA